>JAITPH010000074.1 GCA_031289515.1 Tannerella sp. | reverse complement strand
TTAAGAAAATATCGCTTGTTTGCAAGAAATCGCCGTTAAATAAACATAAAAGGCTATCGTCTGCAACCTTGACAGTTGTAGACCGGCTTTGCCTGTACTGTATATTCTTGTTCTTCAACATCTTTTCTGCTTAAAAATATTGGAGACAAAGGTAATGAATAAGAAAATACCATGCAACAATTTATATAAAAAGTTATAAACAATTGAAAATCGAAAATTTGAAACGCTAAGCCAATAAAGGGCAATCTGCCGTCATTGCGAGGTACGAAGCAATCCGGAGATACGGGGCGTCCGGAAAAAGCATATCGGAAATCACAAAAATTAAAGTTTGTAAAATATGGCCATAGTCTGAATTATAACTTGTACATTTGTATGTTCAAATATCAAAAACATGCTTGACAAAGAGTTTAAATATTATCTTGATCATCAGAGTGAGTTGTTGCAGAGATACAATAACCGGTTTATTGTTATTATCGACGATAAAGTGGTCGGCAGTTACCGGCAAAACTCGCATATTTCACACGAATGGCGAATCTGTCGTCGGAATGTTTTACATTTGATTCATCGAAAATGACTTCTCTACATTTGAAAAAATCTTTTGCGCCGCTTGTTTCGGACGATACGGAAATACTGATTCTCGGCTCTATGCCCGGCGATGCTTCCATTGCTGCCGGTGAATATTACGCGCATCCGCGAAACAGGTTTTGGAAGATGATGGCGACATTGACCGGCGAGCCGCTGCCTGTCTCCTACGAAGAGAAAAAGGACTTGTTGAAGCGGCACAAAACAGGACTTTGGGATTTGGCAAAAACAGCCAAACGTAAAGGCAGTCTGGATACAAACATCTCCGATGCGACAGTAAACGACATCGACGGACTACTGAAAGACCACCCGAAAATCAAAGCAGTCGGATTTAACGGCGGAAAAGCGCAAACTCTATTCAAAGCAAATTTCCGACAGCGCGAAGGCATAAACTATATCGGCTTACCGAGCACAAGCCCTGCCAATGCCGGCATTTCCTTCGAACAAATCTGCGAAGCATGGGGAAAACTATTGCCTCCGTATGCTTCGTGTAGGCGATGATGTTGTTGCGTTTTCCGTTGGTTTGGGTTTTGTCGGTTTAGGCTCTTTTGGCGTGGCGCCTGCGTTACTTGTCGAGACTCCTTCGCGGTCTTTTTGCGCCGCTTTCTGGAGTTTCTTTGTTTCTTTCTTGCTTAGCGTCTTTGTGGTGGTGTCGGGCTGTATCCAGAGCGAATCGTTGAATGTCCGGAGTTGAGTTTCGATGCGTTGCTGTTCCGCCATCATCGAATCGGGCGTCGGACAATACTGCAATAATGCGAGGTTCATCAGGTTTTCGGTCTTGACGATCTCGCCGTCGAACATCCGGCTGCGGAAGTAATCGTCGACGGTAAAAGTCTTTGTATTGTTGAGATTTGAAGTCATTATATGCTTACTCTTCACATAAGGACGGATATCTTCGTATTTAACCCAGAACATCGGCATTTTCTCCTCGCCGATGTCGGAAACAACGAATGCAATAGGGCACAAAGCAAGCGTTTTGACGTCGTAAATCGAATTGTTCTGGTCAAAATACCATGCCTCCTTGACGTACAGGGAACGTACTTCCGACGACGGTATGTCGCTCGAATTGATGACGTAACTTGCCGGACGGCCTCCGCCTGCAGGCACTTCTTCGTAGAAAATATTGAAATTGACGAGCAAGTCTTTAAACGAAAGCTGATTTGCCTCGTCGAAAGCCTCGTATCCGTCCAAATACTTGTAAATATTTATTTTGCCCTCGCTAATGAGATGGAAGATTGAGGTAAAAAGATTCACGTTACCGTTCACTTCCTGCACGGGATAATAGAGCGGAGCGTTCTTCTCCTTCGTCAGGTCAAGCGAGCGGTAGATAATCCGCGTCCAGCGCGCGTTGCCTATCTCCTGCGTCAGTTGCTCGTTCATGTTTTGAGCGCGGACGGTCAGTTCCTGCGATCCTGCTTTATTCTCGGTTTGCTTCGCACGGTCGGCGCCGCGACTAACTCGCGGAGCTTGATTCTGCGCCTCTGTAACGACGCTCAAAGCAAGGCATATCAGACTTATATAATAATAACGTTTCATTTGTATATAGTTTTAATCAGTTCACGATAATTTCCATTGAATATCTTATTGTCAGCGGCTTGCCCATTGGATCGAGAGCCTTTACATTACCGATGTAAAAGCGCTTTCCACGCGCAAGATTACGGATAAATTCTTTCTGACGGGGCGTAAATTCATTGCTGTTGGACACTTCGGGAATACTGTTTCCCATAGCATCGATTACGGTCATGGTGAAGCCGGTCACGGTATGAGGCACGTTAAGCACGCCGTCGTCGATGGCAGCCTGCACGCCCGGAGCGTCCACAAGGCTGCGTTTGGCGATTTGACCGTGCGTAAATTTGCGGGAGTTGCCGTCGGTGTCCTTGTAAGTGATGAAAGGAAGCGGCTCCGGCAACGGTCGCACCTTAAAATCCTGACTTGCGGAGACAACGCGACCGCCTACGGTAGCATTAAGCGTCACCTTCACATTCGGAGACGACGACATGTTCAGACCGGTGACCGTCCAGATATTCTTTTCCTTGAGTTTGATAGAGCCGCTACCTGTCAGGCTTGCCGACACGGCGCCGCTCGGAACGCCGGGCATGGCTATTTCGAGGTCGTTATCAATGCTCTCGTAGAGGAATTTCATCAATGTCGGGGCGATGGTAGCCGTAGATTCGGTTACGGAATATTTTGCATCGAAGGGATACGTTTCGCCGTCGGCTACGACTTTGCCCGAAATGCTTCTCTCGCCTACCCCGCTTGTGGACATCGATATATAGTCGTTTTTAAGAAGGGTTTCGCCGAGATAATAATCCGGCTGTTTGGTCGAATCGACAGCCGCAAGTACAATCTGCGCCTCATAAGGCATTCCGCTTGTAACAATCTGGCTTTTGGGTATGACCAGCGCCTGAATCCTGTTAACGCGGTAATCGCCTACATCGACGTTGGTAATCAGTGTTGAAAGGGCTTCGCCTTCGATATAACGGATGTCGTTCTGTATTTTCGTAAGCAATGTAATTGCGGCGGCGACAGGCATGTTCTCGAACAGCGCCGCTTCCCACGAGCCTGCTATTATTCCGGCTTTCTTCGGAGTTTCGGTGTTGATGGTCGCTTCAAACATCTCTATTTTCGCAGGGTCGCTTACTATGTCGCACATATTTGTACGATACCCTTCAAGGCGTTCTTTCAGCTTTTTTCCTTCGCCCACGACAGGCGCCAGCATGACGCGCGATGCGGCTTCAAGGTCGTCTTTATGTTCTATATTTCCGACATCGCCCTTTTCGCCGTCGCTCACCTGAACTATCCGCAGTTTAAGCTCGTCGATATAGTTGTAAAGCTCATCCGATTGCACTTTTACTTTAACTCCCTTTTCGTACCATTCGCCCACTTTTGTGGGATTTGCCTGATAAGCCTTGTCGAGGTTTGATTTGACCTGCTCGTTGCGTTTGGACGAATTTGCGGAAGAAGCGCTAAGACTGTTCTCTACCAATTCAAAACCGTCCAACACCTCCGACGAGACGTTGAGAGCCATCATGGCGATGAAGACCAGATACATCAGGTTTATCATCTTCTGACGCGGTGAATTGGGATTATTTGCTGCCATTTTTATTTATTTTATCGATTTTCATCTATTATCTGTAACCGCCGCCTTGATATGGAGGTTGCTGGTATCCCGGAGCAGCCGTCTGATAACCGCTTGCCTGCATATTGACCGTCATAGCCTGCAACAATCGGCTGTATACGTGATTCAGTTGCGAGAGAAGCTGCGCCATACGTTCGTTTTCGTTGCGGAAAGCGGAGCTGTCGACGATTGAGCTGTCGTACAAATCGCGTATACGGTTAAGTCCGGCATTGATTTGATGTATGGTTTCCATCTGCGAGCGCAAACCTGTCAATTGGGTTTCATAGAACTGATTCAGCCCCGAAATATTATCATTAAGCTGCGTCATCTGAGCGACATAGCTTTTTGGTTTTTCCAGAGCGCCTTCTTCGTTCGAGCCTGATATTAGCTTGCATGAATTGATGAGCGAATCGGATACTTCGCCGAGCGAGCCTGTGATAAGG
This sequence comes from Tannerella sp., assembly GCA_031289515.1. GTDB lineage: Bacteria > Bacteroidota > Bacteroidia > Bacteroidales > Tannerellaceae > Tannerella. The sequence continues at coordinate 9,246 of JAITPH010000074.1, read as the reverse complement.
CTGAACTTCTCAAGGTCTTGCGATACCTGCGATATTTGTTCGATATACGACTGGGTAGCTTCGGTGAGGTCTGCCATCTTCGAAATCTGTTCGGCTGCGCCGCTGAGTTTCTTTATACTTTCGGCGAGCGCTTCGGAATCTGTTTCCGAAATGTTCAGACCCATTGTAGCCATGCCTGCGTTCACCAATGCCTGCGGCGATGGTTTGGGCGGCTGATTTGCGACGCCTCCTTCGGCTGACATGCCGGTCGCTATTCCGCCGCCTTCTCCGATGCCGCCGCCTACGCCGATGACGCCACCGCCGCCTACGCCGCTTCCGAAGTTTCCTCCGCCTCCGCCACCGAAGTTTCCGATGACAACTGTTCCGCCGCCGAGATTAGCGCCTCCAACGCCGCCTCCACCTCCAGCGCCGCCAACATTAGCCGCGCCGTCGCCAACGATAATAGCGCCGCTGCCGCCGACAATTCCGCCACTACTACCGCCGCCGCTTGCAAAATCGGGACGGTCAAGCGGATTCTTCGATTTCAAAACAGGGAATACGTCTTCCCAATTGTAATCGCTTCCGGGACGATCAAATCCCAAGATGAAGAATATGAACGCTTCGGTTGTCATTGAAATGAACATTATCTGGTTGGCATAAGGGAGATGCAACAATTTGAACAGCGCTCCGATGATAACGACAGCTGCGCCCCAAGAGTAACAGAAGTTCAAAATTCTTCTACCTTTCTCGCTCGAAAGGAACATCTCAATCCGGTTTTTATATCTTTTGTATTTACCCATGACCTGTATTTTTATTATTTTTTCTTTCCTTTTTTAGAATTTGAGAATCCGACCTGCGTGCGAACGCAGCGGAAACCGATATATGAGCGCGTTTCGTTTTGATATTCGAACGTGCGCATGTCAGAGCGTATGAAACGGGCTACATCCTTCCACGAGCCGCCGCGTACGACTTTCTTTTTCATTTCATACGGATCTTCCTTAGCCGCATCATAACGGAGTTCGGGGTTGATATCGCTCATTTGCTTCGGACCCGATTCGTAATATACGGTCGAAGTCCATTCGGCGACGTTGCCTGCCATGTCGTACAAGCCAAACTCATTCGGCGAGTACGAAGCTACGCGGGCTGTGATAAGATGACCGTCCTGAGTATAATCGCCGTCGCCCGGCTTGAAGTTTGCCATAAAGCAATCTTTTGTATCTTTAAGTCCTTCTATCGACCACGGATATTTGTTTTCGTTCTTGCCTGAACGCGCCGCATATTCCCATTCGCCTTCGGTAGGCAGACGGTATGGCTCTATGACCTGCCCCGGCGGTAAGCTCATCGACCTTTTCAGGATGTCGGTACGCCATACGCAGAACGCAGTAGCCTGCTCCCAAGATACTCCCACAACCGGATATTCGTCGTAACCGGCATGAATAAAGTACATTCTGAGATACGGCTCGTTGTAGGCGTTCTTGAAATCGTTTATCCAAGCCGTTTCGTCGGGATAGATATTGATTATCCGGGTATGAAGGAAATCAAAGAGGCTGCCGAGCGGGCGTGTAACCGTTTCGTTGACAATACGGCCTTCTTCGGTTATGTAAGCGGTATCTTTGGATATCATTATGACTTCGTCGGGATTAGCCGCGATGTCGGTATTGCGTACGCGCAAAGCGGGGTCGAGGTTGTTCCGGCGCAATGCTGCGGAGGTATAGTCAAACCATTCGTATTTATAGTTCATCTGTTTTCTGTCGAGACCTCTTTCGCCTGTAACGGGATTTGTGAAATTCACGCTTTCGATGGCGCGCATTTCATCTTCGTTAGCGCGTTTCCACGGTATCGGACGCGCCCAGTCGAGATGAGGCGCAACAGGGTCGCCATACTTGTCTTCGGTAATAATAAACAGGTCATTACCGCCATATTCGGGGTCTGCCAAGCGGGTACGAATAAGCGAATCGCGTACCCAATAAACGAACGAGCGATATTTGGCGTTGGTTATCTCCGTCTCGTCAATCCAGAAAGCCTCGAAAGAGACGCCTTTTGTTTCCGCCTCAAAGCCCCAGATGCTGTCCGAATCGGCAGGTCCCATTTCAAACGCGCCCCTCTTAATCAATACCATTCCATACGGGGCAGGCTCGTTGAATGAAGCTGATTTTACGCCGACAAGCTCGCCTCCTGTGTTCATTGCGTTTCTACCGCACGACGAAAGCAAGATTATTGCCACTGATATCAATACTGTTTTTTTCATCTTCTTTATAATAATCGTACACTTTTGTGTTTACTTTTTCCTGTTTTCGGCTTGCTTAGCTGCATTCTGTATTTCAGAAACAACTCATGACTGCCTGTTGTGCCCTTGCGAACAACCGATATCGGGAAATCATAAGCATAACCGCCTTCTATCTTTCCCAATACCGCGCCGAGCAAAACGACTATGGCGTCGTCTTTTCGCCATGCCAGACCTGCGCTGTATTTTCGTCCGTACACTGCCTTTGCGGTGACGTCAATCTGATAATTTACCAAATCCGTTTTCACGAAAATCGAAGGTTGTAACTCGAATAACGGATTATTGGTCTTAATATTGTATCCTCCGACAAAATTATATCCCCGATTTACGAAAGTAGATATGTTTTCTTCATCTATTTCAGGCTCAAGGACATGCGTCACCGCCATGCCGGCATACCATTTGTCCGTCGCGTAGTATATTCCGAGATTCAGGTCGAAAGTCTTTGCTTCCGTCTTGGATGTAGGTATGGCGGGATCTGTGCCGCCCGCATTTCCGGCGCTGTCGACAGGGGTAATTATTTCGCCGCCGCCTGCCGTCAGGCTTAACATTCCGGGTTGCACTCCTATCCTCAGCGTGCCTTTTCCGAGTTTCTTCAGGAAAGAATACTGCAATCCTACGGTCATATTGCTGTATAAGCTCGATTCCGTGTCGCTGACTACGACTAAGCCTATGCCATGCTCCTTTTTCAGAAACCGAAACGGCATACCGGCAGAAGCGAACATCGTCTTGGGAGCATTCTTCCAGCCTAACCATTGAATACGGTACAAGCCTACAAGGTCAAGATTGCCCGAAAGTCCCGCAACGGCGGGATTGTAATATCCGAGGGCAAAATTGTACTGGCTGAACTGCACATCGCGCTGCGCTTGCACCCCGAAGGCGCAAACAAGCATGATTACCAGCAACAAAACGATTCGCTTCATACGATATTAAACATTAATCTTCTTACCATGAATTGTTATAACGCAAAAAATGTATGTAAATTATGTAAATATCAAAAAAAATCAAAAGGGACTACGCGAAAAAAGTGCGTAATCCCTCAATTTTCAATAAATTGCTTGAATCAATCAGTATTCTTCTTCGTTAAAAAAGAAATCTTCCTTACTCGGATAATCAGGCCAGATATCCTCCATACATTCATATATCTCACCTTCATCCTCCATCTCCTGAAGGTTTTCTATTACCTCAAGGGGCGCACCCGAGCGTTGCGCATAGTCTATCAACTCGTCTTTGGTTGCAGGCCAAGGCGCATCTTCCAGATTTGATGCTAATTCTAAGGTCCAATACATATCTATAAACGTTTAAATGAATGCCCGAAAGCATTCGGTTTCTCTTATAAAATCGCCGCAAAAATATACTTTTATTTTTTACTTACAAGTTTTATTCCAAAAAATTTCATTGCCTTTTTTCAATATACATTCATTACGCGCCATAACAAACAGTAAATCAGACAGTCTGTTAATAAAGTCTAGAACGGCGTCTTCGTCTGTTTCGTGTTCGTTCAGGGCGCAAATGCTGCGTTCGGCGCGTCGGCAAACGGTGCGGCATACATGTGCAAGCGCCGACGAACGACAGCCTCCGGGCAGCACGAACGACTTCATCTTCGGCAAACCGCCGTCTATGCGGTCTATCGCGCTTTCTATCATTTGAATACTGTCTTCCGTTACGTGACTTTCGACTTTGTATTCCGTTTTTGTCGGATCGGTTGCGAGATACGAGCCTACGGTGAAAAGTTTTTCCTGAACGAACGTCAGCAACTCGCGCGTCTCCGTTTCGTCGACTTCTTCGATTAGAAGCCCGATGAAGGAATTAAGCTCGTCGATATTGCCGTACGATTCGATGCGCGGGTGATTCTTCGGCGCTCTGTAACCGCCTACAAGCGAAGTTGTACCTTTATCGCCGCCTCCTGTATATATTCTTGATTTCATATTCTCCCGTACATTAATATATTGCTTTATACCATGAAGAGTTCTCGAAAGTACTGTTCAGAAACGGATAATCGTCCTGTTTTATATATGTGGTCAGCCCGCTGTGACGCTTGATGAGGAAACCGTTGTAGTAATAAAGGAAACGTTTTGTAGCCGCTTTCCATACGACCGTCTTGTTCAACTGTGTTTCAAATGCTTCATATTGCGCCTTTGTCGCGAGGGAATCGATTGTATGCCCAAGGTCAAAATAACGCGAATGTCTCGGCACGGATGACGATATCAGCTCTTTCGGGCGGTCGAAGGTCTGTATGCTATCGACGGTCAGGGTTGTTTGGTCGATACTTTTTCCCTGAAGGGCGACTTTTGCGGCGGCGGCGAGATTTTCCATTTCTTTTGCCTTGATAATGCTCATCGTCAGGGAACAGTAGTCATCATTTTCGTCGGGATATGCCGTCGTAATAACGTCGTAATATGATTGCGCGAAGGCTTTAAGAACAACATCGACAGATTGCGCCGTATTGAAAAGTCCCATAGTCTTGTTCCCGTATATATCAGTAAAGCCGGGAGAAAGGATTTCCGCCGACGACGCCATAACGTATTCCGCCTTATTTCGTAATTCATACATCGACATTACGTCTGCCATCAAACATGACTCCAATATGATAAAATCGAACCGACCGTCGGGAATAGCGCCTGCAAAGTCGTAATATTCCATTTCCCGATTTGTGCCCGTACCTCCGTCAATTACCATCGAACGCGGACGCGATAGCGTACCTTCGGGCAACCATCCGCTTGCGTGCGAAAAAAATATCATGCCGTAGCTGTCGGCGGGGAAATCCGTCGTAAATTTATTTATGACCTGATTAAGGACTTCGGCGTCGGCAGAGTTTTCCGACCCGCGAACTTGTACGGTATCAAGTCCGTATATGGCGACGCCATTGTTATCTGTTCCTTTTGTATCATTAATGCGCAGCATGAAAGCGCCTTCATTTTTTCCGTCCAAGTAGATAATCATTTCGCCCGCTCCGGGTTTCCAACCGTAGCGCATCTCATTTATTTTCTGAATTGCTTCGGATGAGAGATTATTGTCTCCTCCTATATAGAACAGGATATTTCTTTTCGGACTCTCCCCTTCTTCCACCACTTTATTATTGCAACAAGATAGCAACAACACAAACACCGCTCCCAGACATAAGAGAGACGCCCTGATTCCGTTTGTTTTAAAATGCGTCAGTATCATATTCATAATCTTTGTAAAACCCTGCAAATATACGATTTATTATTGACAATACATTCTTTTGAGCAAAAAAATAACATTTATTCGTTTCTTTTATAATGGTTTATAATTTCAAAGACAAACTTATTCGCTTGCGGGGAACGTCTATTTCGAGGACTTTTACAGATAATTGCCTATTCAGGGACACTACTTCGGTTGGGTCGCTTATGAAGCGGTCTGCCAACTGCGAAACGTGTATCAGTCCGTTCTCCTTGATGCCTATATCGACAAAAGCGCCGAATTTGGTCACATTCGTGACTATGCCCGGCAATATCATTCCTTCGCGAAGATCGGAAATGGTTTTTATCGACGAATCAAACTCGAAAACATGAATTGTCTCGCGCGGATCGCGTCCCGGCTTGCCGAGTTCCGTCATTATGTCACGCAAGGTGGGCAGTCCGACCGAATCCGAGATATAACGTTCGATGACAACTTTATTGCGCAATCCTTCGTCGGCAAGCAAATCAGGCGTCTTGCAACCGAGGTCTTTAGCCATCTGTTCGACTATTCCGTAGCTTTCGGGATGTACGGCGGAATTGTCGAGAGGATTTTCAGCGCCCGAAATGCGAAGAAAACCGGCGCTTTGTTCAAACGATTTCGCTCCCATTTTGGAGACATTCATCAATTCCTTCCGCGAGCGAAACATGCCGTTCTCCGCCCTGTATTTAACAATGTTTTGAGCAAGAGCTGCGCCTATTCCCGACACATAAGTCAAAAGATATTTACTTGCGGTATTGACATTAACACCAACCCTGTTCACGCACATCTCGACAGTGCGGTCGAGCGCGTTTTTCAGGGCGGTTTGATTGACGTCGTGCTGATACTGACCGACGCCTATCGACTTGGGATCAATTTTGACAAGCTCCGCAAGCGGATCCATAAGCCGCCTGCCGAGCGATATTGCTCCGCGAACGGTGACGTCGTAGTCCGGAAATTCTTCGCGCGCTGTTTTGGATGCGGAATATACGCTTGCGCCATTTTCGCTAACGCTGAATATCTGCACTTTGCGGTCATATCTGATATTTTGCACAAGATTCTCGGTTTCGCGGCCGGCAGTTCCGGAGCCAACAGCAATAGCCTGTATGTCAAACTGTTCTACAAGATGAGCGATTTTTCTCATAGCGCCCGAACGGTCGTTTTGCGGAGGATTCGGATAAATCGTCTCATTATGAAGGAAATTACCCTGTTCGTCGAGGCAAACGACCTTACAGCCTGTCCGATAACCGGGGTCGATGCTCAAAATCCGCTTATGACCGAGAGGCGGCGCAAGCAACAACTGACGCAGGTTTTCCTCAAATATGCGAATCGCTTCCTTATCTGCCTTTTCCTTGCTTGAAGCGGCAAATTCGGTTTCGATAGCCGGTTTTAAAAGACGCTTATAGCTGTCTGCAACAGCCGATTCGACCTGTTTGCCCGATTCGTTATCCGTCTTCACGAATATTTTAACAAGACGCTCCGGGGCATGTTTTTCGTCCGGAGAGATGTCTACGCGAACGAAGCCTTCCGTTTCGGCGCGGCGCATGGCAAGCAGGCGATGCGAAGAAATACGCCGCAACAGTTCGCTCGCGTCGAAATAGTCGCGGTAGTTATCGCCTTCCGTTTCCTTGCCTTTGACGACGCGGCTCGAAATCAACGCTTCACGCTCAAAGAAAGCGCGGACGGTATTCCGCGCAGCAGGGTTTTCGTTTATCCATTCGGCGATTATATCGCGCGCTCCGGACAATGCGTCTTCGACCGTCGGAACGTCGTCCGACAAAAAGCGTTCTATCCGGCTTTCGATATCCGAATATCTCTGCGACATGATGATTTTAGCGGCAGGCTCCAAGCCTTTTTCACGCGCCGCCTGCGCTCTTGTTTTGCGTTTTGGCTTGAACGGCAGATAAATATCTTCAACTTCGACCGAAGTCCATGCCACTTCGAGACGGCTTCGCAACTCGTCTGTCATCACTCCCTGTTCTTCGAGCGTAGCCACGACGGTTTGCTTTCTCTTCTCGACATCGAGCAATCGCTTGTATTCATCGGCGATGTCTGATATTTGAATATCGTTGAGACCGCCCGTGCGTTCCTTTCTGTAACGGCTGATAAAAGGGATTGTAGCCCCGTCATCCAGAAGCGATAACGTGTTGAAAATCTGCTGTTCGGATACCTGTATCTTTTCGGCTATCAAAGCCGGTATTATCTTGTTCATCGTAATATTCAATTTTATATTCCAAAATCCTGTTTTATCCGCCGGTTTATCGTAACCGACATATATGTTGCCTGTTTTCACGTGCCAAATGCCAAAGCGGATTATCTGAAAAATACTTACTGTCCATAAATAACTTCGTTGAACGTTATGACTTCATCCTGTCTGTTTCATCCTGTTTTTTGAAATTCCGGGCGCAAAGATATTGATAATTTTTTGCATTTTCAAAAAAAACAGTATCTTTGCAACGAAAGAGCAACAAAAGTCGAAAAGGCAAATGTTCTGTAAATAAAAAGAATTGCATAAAACCGGCAATCGCATAGAAAAAGTAAAATAGGGAGATCCTATGGCTTTCAGGGTTTTCTTTAAGCGTTTATATCCGAAACTGATGGCTTTGGCTTGCCGGTTTGTGGACGACGAAGATGCGGAAGATGTCGTACAGGAAGTATTTACGGGTGAACCATAAAATATTGTTTTCTATGGGTTGACATAAAATATTTTTCTTATCTTTGTCGAAAAAAAAATCTGTACCTTTGCTAAAAAAATAAAGACATGACAACAAATAACAGAGAATTGCCGATAGGCATACAGGATTTTGAGAAACTCCGCACCGGAGGCAATGTTTATGTGGATAAGACGGCATACGTCTATAGCTTGACAAGGGGCGAGAAACCTTATTTTCTCGGTCGTCCGCGACGGTTTGGGAAAAGCCTTTTTCTCTCGACTTTGAAAGCCTATTTTCTTGGGAAGAAAGAACTTTTCGAGGGATTGGCTATCGCTGACTTGGAGAAGGACTGGACGGAATATCCGGTATTGTATTTCGACCTGATTGACGAAGTATCGTCAATAGCGGATATGGAGGCAGTGCTTCATGATGCTTTGTCGAAGTTTGAACAGATTTATGGCTCGGAGGCGTCCGAGCAAACACTCGCCTTGCGGTTTAAGGGGATTATTCAACGCGCTTATGAGCAAACAGGAAAGAAAGTAGTAGTCCTGTTCGATGAATACGACAAGCCGCTGCTCTCGACAATGGACAATCCCGCTCTCAATGAGGAAGTTCGTAAATTGTTAAAGGGTTTCTACGGCAAACTCAAAAGCTCTGATGCCTGCCTTCGGTTCGTGATGCTGACAGGCGTAACCAAATTCTCTAAAGTAAGCGTATTCAGCGACCTCAACCAGTTGGTGGACATAAGCATGGACAGGCAATACGCCGGAATTTGCGGTATCACCGAAGAGGAATTACTCGGTAATTTCGAGCCGGAACTTCAGGCATTGACCGTAGAGCGGAAAATGACCTACGAAGAAGTCCTTGCCGAAATGAAAAGGCGCTATGACGGTTATCATTTTGCCAAAGAAAGTGTTGGCATGTATAATCCGTTCAGTGTGTTGAAGACGTTTTTCAGTCTTGATTTTAGCAATTACTGGTTTCAGTCCGGCACTCCGACATTCTTAATCAAGATGGTTCAAAAGGCGGGTCCTGATATTCGCAAATTTGAGGGCGAAGTTACCATTTCCGTCGATTCCATTTCCGATTATCGCGTCGAATCGACAGATCCGACCCCGCTGTTGTATCAGACCGGTTACCTTACCATAAAAG
>JAITPH010000043.1 GCA_031289515.1 Tannerella sp. | reverse complement strand
GTGTGAGTTCGAGTCTCATCTTGCGCACAGATGAAAAAAAATGCAGAATTACGAAAAATTTTTGGTAGAAAGTTTTGTATTATCAGAAATAAACCGTACCTTTGCGCCCTCAAAACGATAAGAAACAAATAAGAAAATAATAAACACGATGTCTAAGATTTGTCAAATTACAGGAAAGAAGGCTCAGTCCGGAAACAACGTAGCCCATTCAAACTTGCGCACGAAGCGCAAGTTCAACGTGAATCTCTTTACGAAGAAGTTTTATTGGGTAGAGCAGGATAGTTGGATCAGTCTCAACGTTTCAGCCGCCGGTTTGCGTCTGATAAACAAAAAAGGATTGGATGCGGCGATAAAGAGCGCTGCCGAAAAAGGATATTTAAATTCATAAATCAGGAGGAACAAAAGTATGGCAAAGAAAGTTAAAGGCAACAGGATACAGGTCATTCTCGAATGTACCGAGCACAAGACAAGCGGCATGCCGGGTACGTCGCGTTATATCACGACGAAAAACCGTAAGAACACGACGCAGCGTCTTGAGCTGAAGAAATACAACCCCATCTTGAAAAAGATGACTGTTCATAAAGAAATAAAATAATAGGAGATTAAGATATGGCAAAAAAAGTAGTTGCAACGTTTAAGTCGGGCGAAGGGCGCACATACTCCAAGGTGATAAAAATGGTAAAATCGCCCAAGACAGGCGCATACGTTTTTCAGGAAGAAATGGTACCCAATGACGCTGTGAAAGATTATTTCAAGAAATAATTATCATACCGTTTACACACACATCAACAAAGCTCTTTTTCGTACAACGGGAAAGAGTTTTTGTCTTTTTTGCGCAAGAATTTTGAATTTTATCCGAAGAAAAATATGAAATATCGAAAAAAATATCTATTTTTGTTCGTTTATTTACGCAAGTATCAACCAATAATAATATAGAAGAATATGAAATTTATCGTATCAAGTTCAGTTTTGCTTAACGCACTGCAATCAGTCAGCAAAGTAATTGCTACTAAAAACACTTTGCCTATTTTGGACAACTTCCTTTTCAGTCTTGAAGGGGAGAAGTTGACAATCACAGCCTCCGACATCGAAACGCGGCTCGTGACGTCGATCGACGTTGTTAATACCGAAGGTTCGGGGCTTTTTGCCATCGACGCCAAACGTTTGCTCGACCCTATGAAAGAACTCCCCGAACAGCCGTTGAAATTCGACATCAGCAACATCAATGACGAAAGCATGGTCGTAAATGTCGATTACGACAACGGAAAGTTCAACCTTCCCTGTGATGCTGGCGATACCTATCCGCAACAAAAGCCTCTCAGTGAAGACGCCACATCGCTGTCGCTCGAATCCCAGATTTTGCTCGGCGGCATATCGAGAACATTGTTTGCTGCTGCCGAAGACGATCTGCGTCCACAGATGAACGGCGTCCATTTCGACATCAAGCCCGAAAGTTTGACTTTCGTAGCTTCCAACGGTCACAAACTCGTGTGCCTGCGCAACGATTCCATAAAGTCGGAAAATGAATCATCATTTATCCTGCCCAAGAAACCGGCAAATCTGCTGAAGGGTTTGCTTGAGAAAAAAAATACTCCGGTGACGCTGGTTTTCGACGCCAACAATGCCTACGTAAAAACGTCTGCATTTGAGATGATATGCCGCCTTAACGAAGGACGTTTTCCGAATTACAATGCCGTAATTCCGAAAGACAATCCGAATACGGCGACAATCGACCGCAATTCATTCTATACGGCATTGAAGCGCGTATCCGTGTTTTCCAATGCGGCAAGCGGGCTTGTTAAGATACAACTCTCCGAAAACGAGATGTTTTTGTTTGCCCAAGACAATGAGTTTAATACATCCGGAGACGAAAAGATAACATGCCAGTACTCCGCCGCGCCTTTAAGCATCGGCTTTAAAGCGCCGTTTCTGATAGAAATACTTTCAAACATTTCAGCCGAAAACGTAGTGCTGCAATTGGCCGACCCAACACGGGCAGGCGTTATCGTACCTCTTGAAAACGAAGAGAATGAAGATTTGGTAATGCTTTTGATGCCAATGATGTTGAACGATCAGTCTTGACATCATAATGCAGCTTAATCTAACAAATCCTCTTGTATTCTTCGATCTGGAAACAACAGGCATAAATATAGCAAAAGACCGTATTGTCGAAATATCTCTTCTGAAAATAATGCCTGACGGAACGGAGGACAGCAAGACCCGCCGGATAAATCCGCAGATGCACATACCCGAACAGGCTACTGCCATTCACGGTATTACCGACGACGATGTAAAAGATTGTCCCACGTTCAAGATGATATCAAAGTCGCTCGTACAATGTATTGAAGGGTGCGACCTCGCCGGTTTCAATTCAAACAAATTTGATATTCCAATGCTTGCAGAAGAATTTATGCGGGCAGACTTGGATATCGACTTGAATAACAGACGTCTCATTGATGTGCAGACTATTTTTCACAAGATGGAGCAGCGCACTCTGATTGCCGCCTATAAGTTTTATTGCGGCAAAGATTTGGAGAACGCCCATCAAGCCGAAAGCGATACAAGAGCTACTTACGAAGTTCTGAAGGCGCAATTAGACCGTTATCCGGAGCTTGTAAACGACATCAATGAACTTTCAAAATTATCATTTTCCACTAATAACGTGGATTTTGCAGGCAGGATTGTCTATAATGAAAAGGGAGAAGAAGTCGTCAATTTCGGAAGATACAAGGGAGAGTTGGTAAAGACGGTCTTAAAAAACGACGGAAGCTACTATACTTGGATTATTCAGGGCGATTTTCCGCTTAACACGAAGCAAAAATTTACCGAGATATACAAAAGGGTAAAAAATGAATGGTAAAAAGATTATTCTTGGCGTAACGGGTAGCATTGCGGCTTACAAGGCTGCATGTCTTATCCGTGCGCTTATGAATAAAGGCGCTGAAGTTCAGGTAGTTATAACTCCGGCGGGCAAAGAATTTATCACTCCCCTGACGCTGGCGACACTTAGCCGAAAACCTGTTATCAGCGAGTTCTTCTCAAATCGCGACGGTACATGGAACAGTCACGTAGAGCTTGGTTTGTGGGCCGACGCTATGGTTATAGCCCCCGCTACGGCTTCGACGATAGGGAAAATGGCTAACGGCATTGCCGATAACATGCTTGTTACCACATACTTATCTTGCAAAGCGCCTGTATTTGTATCTCCGGCTATGGACCTTGATATGTACGCTCATGCCTCGACACGGCAAAATCTTGACAGACTGCGCTCTTTCGGGAATCACATAATAGAGCCGGCGAGCGGCTTTCTGGCAAGCGGACTTGAAGGTAAAGGACGAATGGCCGAGCCGGATGATATTGTGAAGGTTTTGGATGATTTCTTTGCAAAGGAAAAAACGCTTCAAAAAAAAAATATTCTTATAACTGCCGGTCCGACATACGAAAAGATTGATCCCGTCCGTTTTATAGGTAACTACTCTTCGGGTAAGATGGGTTTCGCTTTAGCGGAAGCGTGCGCAAAGAGAGGGGCGGAAGTCGCGCTCATTGCCGGACCTGTGGCTGTCGAAGCGTTGCATCCTGCAATTCGCCGGATAGACGTCGAATCGGCAGACGAGATGTACGAAGCAGCCGTCAGTCGTTTCGGCGATTGCGACATCGCCATATTATGCGCGGCCGTGGCAGACTACAAGCCGCAGAGCCAATCGACAGTAAAGATAAGAAAGGAATCGGAAGGCGATATGACTCTGCAACTTGTCGGAAACAAAGACATAGCCGCCACATTGGGCGGAATGAAACAGCCGCATCAGAAGCTCGTAGGATTCGCACTTGAGACGGAAGACGGTTTGATGAACGCCAAACAGAAGTTGCAGCGAAAGAATCTTGATTTGATTGCGCTCAATACGCTAAAAGACGAAGGCGCAGGCTTCAGGCACGACACAAACAAAGTCACGCTCATAGACAAATCGGGAACGCAAACAGTCATACCCTTGAAATCGAAATCCGAAGTAGCTGAAGAAATCGTTGATTATCTTATAAATATTATATACGCCTGCAAATGAGACATTTTATATTATTACTGCCATTATTGTTTATTATGAACGGACACGTTCAGTCACAGGAATTGAACGCTGTAATAACTATAAACAGCGACAAGGTGCAAGGAGCTAACAAGCAAATATTCAGCACTTTGCAAAACTCCCTCATGGAGTTTGTAAACAGTAAGAAATGGACTACGGCGACATTTACGCAAAACGAGCGTGTAGAATGTAATTTCACAATTATCGTCAATACTCTGGATAACGACAAATTCGCGTGCGAGATACAGATACAGGCGCGCCGTCCGGTTTACAACTCGACTTATTCAACGACTATTTTCAATTATCGCGATACGGAGTTCGATTTCGAATATACGGAGTTTGCACCGCTCGAATATACCGAAAACGTGCTGAACAGTAATCTGACTGCAACAATTATCTACTATATTTACATGATATTGGGATTCGACTTCGACAGTTTTTCGCTCAAAGGCGGGCAGCAATTCTTTCAACAGGCGCAGCAGATAGTAACGATAGCGCAATCGGAGCCGTCATGGAACGGATGGACTGCTTTTGCAAACAAGCGCAATCGCCATGCTCTGGCTACGGCTCTGACTGAAAATCAGGGAGATAGCTTTCATGCGCTGTGGTATAACTATCACCGTAAGGGATTAGACGAAATGGCGGCCAATTCGGATCGGGGACGGACAAACGTATTATCCGCTTTGCCGGCGTTGAAAGAGCTGAAAAACGCGCGCCCGAACTCGATAATACTGCAATTATTCAGTGAAAGCAAATTGGATGAAGTAATTTCAATTTATTCAAAAGCCACGACGCAGGAGAAGCAGGAGGGTTACAAGTTTCTTTACGAGTTATTTCCGACGTCGTCGCAACAGCTTGAATCATTAAAGAATCAATAAATGCTAAAATCCTTATTTATACGCAATTATGTGTTGATAGACGAATTGGATATTCGTTTTGACGACGGTTTTTCCGTAATCACAGGCGAAACCGGCGCAGGCAAATCCATCATTCTCGGCGCTTTATCGCTTGTTTTGGGCGAGCGTGCAGATACAAGGAGTATCCTGTCGGGAAGCGACAAATGTATTATCGAAGCCGTCTTCGACGTATCAAATTACAACCTTGAAGCGTTTTTTGCCGAAAACGACATCGAATACGACGCTACCGAATGTCTGTTTCGCCGCGAGCTGTATAATACAGGGAAGTCGCGCGCTTTCATAAACGATTCGCCGGTGCAGTTGTCCGTCGTCAAGGTGCTGGGTAACAGATTGATAGACGTTCATTCGCAACATCAGAATCTGCTTCTCGCCGACACGCATTTTCAGCTAAACGTCGTCGATTTGATGGCGCATACGAAAGCGAAACTTGCCGGTTACCGGAAAGAATACGACAAATATCAATCGCTGAGCGCCGCCTTGAACGAACTGACGGAAAAAGTTCGCAACTCGAAGAAGGAAGAAGATTATATCCGTCACCAGTACGAAGAACTTAAAGCCGCCGGATTGAAAAAAGGCGAGCAGGAAGAAATAGAGCTGGAACTTGATACGCTATTGCACACCGAAGAAATAAAATCGTCGTTATATAAAATATCCGAACTGCTAAACGGAGATAACGCCGCCGTGGTCGCTTCTCTAAAGGAATCGATAACGCTGGTCGAGCAGATATCCGCGCACTATCCCAAGGCTGCGGAATATACGGAGAGATTGCGGTCGGCTTATTTCGACGTGAATGATATGGCTTCGGAGACGGCAGTTCTTAAAGACGATATTGAATTTAGTCCCGAACGTCTCGAATGGGTCAATCAGCGGCTTAATACCATCTATTCGCTCCAGCAAAAGCACAAAGTCGCGTCGGTAGAAGAATTGATAGACATGCGCAATTATTTCGGGGCGCAACTTGACGCCATAGAATCGTTCGACGAAGAAATTGCAAAACTGACCGGACAGCAACGCGAGGCTTACAACATATTGATCGCCAAAGCCGATGAAATAACGGCGTTACGAAAAGAAGCGTCAAAAACCGTCGAAAGCCGGATTATCGAAAATATGATATTGCTCGGCATTCCCAACGCCTGCTTTCTCATCTCGTTTGCGCGCAAAGAGAAACCTGCCGCCGACGGTATCGACGAGATTTGCTTCCTTTTCTCGGCAAATAAAAACGAGCCGCTCAAACCTGTATCAACGACAGCATCGGGCGGCGAAATATCGCGCCTGATGCTGTGCGTTAAATCGATGATTGCAGGCTCTGCCGCTCTACCGTCCATCATTTTCGACGAGATAGACACCGGCGTTTCGGGCGTTATTGCCGACAAGATGGCAGGAATAATGCGGGATTTGGGCAATAAGATGCAAGTGATAACAATAACGCACCTGCCCCAGATAGCAGCCAGAGGCAAGGTTCACTATTGCGTCTACAAAGAAGACACCGCCGAACGCACGTTGACGAGAATACGAACTCTCGGCAACGACGAACGCATAGAGGAGATTGCCGGTATGCTTAGCGGAGCTACAATGACCCAAGCCGCTATCGACAATGCAAGAGCGTTGTTGAGTTCCTGACTATCCGTTCATGGACGCCAGAAACTCCATGTTATCCATTGTATTTCCCATGTGCTTTTTTACAAATTCTATTGCTTCGATAGAATTCATATCCGACAAATATTTGCGCAATACCCACATGCGGTTTACCGTCGATTCGTCTTGCAGAAGGTCGTCGCGACGAGTGCTCGAAGCGATGATATCGACAGCCGGATAGATACGTTTATTCGACAGCTTGCGGTCAAGTTGCAATTCCATATTACCGGTACCTTTAAATTCTTCGAATATGACATCGTCCATTTTCGAGCCTGTTTCGGTCAGCGCCGTAGCCAGAATCGTCAGACTGCCACCGTTTTCGATGTTACGCGCAGCTCCGAAAAAGCGTTTGGGCTTTTGCAACGCATTAGCGTCGACACCTCCGGAAAGCACCTTGCCGGAAGCAGGCTGAACAGTATTGTATGCCCGCGCAAGACGTGTGATGGAATCGAGCAGGATAACTACGTCGTGCCCGCATTCAACCATTCTTTTAGCCTTGTTCAGTACTATATCCGCAATTTTCACGTGGCGTTCCGCCGGCTCGTCGAACGTTGATGCTATGACTTCGGCGTCGACGCTGCGAGCCATATCCGTCACTTCCTCCGGGCGTTCGTCGATTAGCAGTACTATCATGTATACTTCGGGATGATTAGTAGCGATCGCATTTGCTATATCCTTGAGCAGCATTGTCTTACCAGTCTTCGGCTGAGCTACGATAAGACCGCGCTGACCTTTGCCGATGGGGGAGAACAAATCTACTACGCGAACAGACATCTGGTCGTATACCTTGGAAGACCTTTTTTCGGTCAGACGGAATTTCTCGTCGGGGAAAAGGGGCGTCAGGTGGTCGAAGGGAACTCTGTCGCGGACGTCTTCGGGCAGGCATCCGTTGATTTTTTCTACCCTCGACAGGGGAAAGTATTTCTCGCCTTCTTTCGGCGGCCGGATAAGACCTTCAACGAGGTCGCCGGTTTTAAGTCCGAACAATTTGACCTGCGCCTGCGAAACATATATGTCGTCGGGCGAAGATAAATAATTGTAATCCGAAGAACGCAGGAAACCGAATCCGTCCTGAATTATCTCAAGTACGCCCGAAGCGGTCAGTATACCGTCAAAGTCGAATGATTTTTCGTTTTCCGACTGCGTCTGATTTTGGCGTTGATTCTGATTCTGGTTCTGATTGTATTGTTTGGCAGGCTGATTTTGAGGCTGCGTATTCGACGGCTTCTGCACTACAGGGGCTACGACTGCCGCCGGGACATGAGGTTTCGGCTCCGGCGTCGGCGCCTGAATAGGGATGACCTGATCTAAAACAGAGTTGGTATCGTTGTTGTGTCTGAAAATGATGCGCTTAGGCGTTTCGGATTGAGGATTTTGTTCCTGTTTATCTTTTTCCTGAACGTTAGGGACGTCTTCGCGTATCTTCTGTAAATCAGCGACATTCGGTTTCGGCTCTATTTCCGACGGCAACGACGGTAGCGTCGGCGGCGTATTCGGCGCAATCGCCGGAATTTCCTTGACGGCCACCGTATTATCGCGAATCACGTTCGGAACAGAGCCAAATTGAACTTTCTGCGGCTGTTGCTCGTTAGGTTGTTGCTTTATTTCTGCCGGTTCTTCTTTTTTCGGGCGTCCTCTCTTGCGTTTCTCTAACAGTGCGCTGGCAACCGGTTTGGGCGTGGCTTCGATAGCCGAAGGCGGTGGCGTTGCCGCTACAACCGTTTGCGGCTTATTGGGAACTGCTGCTTGCGGCTTTCCGGGAACTGCTGCGACTTGCGGCTTGTTGGGAACGATAACCTGCGCAGGTTTTTGCGCGATATCCTTGTTATAAGCCTTTTGAGTGTTTAGCGCATTCAATTTCTTAGGAGGCCGTCCTCTACGTTTATTTTTGTCGGCATTGTCGGTATTTGCGTCGGACTTTTCGGTCAATGCGGACGGCGAATATTTTGCAACCGACTGGTCATTAGTCTTTTGCATCCTTTCGTTTTTTATCCGCTCTTCCTTTTCTTTCTGAATACCTGCCCATGAGATAGCTTGCTCGTCAAGGATTCTGTAAACCAGATCTTCCTTTTTCAAAGACTTCACTTTTTTGACGCCTAATGTTTCCGCTATCTCCTGTAAATCGGGTAACTGCTTCTCATTTAATTCAAGAATGTTGTATTTTTGCATATTTTGTCTGTATGTAAATAAATTGTAATTATATTTATGATTATTGAGTATTTGGAGTATATAATACACTTCTATGGTAGAAATCCGGTGCAAAGGTACTAATAATTTTTTATTTCCCGCTATATTTTTCAAAAAAGATTATTTCAAAGGCAAATTTTGTATTGTTATTTACCCGAAAACGGTTATCAGCGCGCTTTCCTGCAATCCATACTATATCATTTCCACTGCATAAAATCCATGTATTTTCTTTATCCAATAAACTGTATTTATTATCTGTGAAGAAGTCGCTTAGCTTCTTTTTTCCTCTCATTCCAAACGGAATAAACCAATCTCCGGCGCGCCACCTGCGCAATGTCAAAGGGAAGCGGAGCTTGTCGTAATCGAATGTCGCCACATAAGGCGTTTTGTCGATTTTGAAAGTCGCATCTACCGGAATTTTACTCATTGACAAGCCGATCGGCAACTGTTTGTCGGCGCAACCGTCTTCTCCGACCGTATAAATTGCATCATGTTCGGTCGAAGACTTGTAAATAACAAGATAATCGCGGTCTTTGAGCAGTTTGTATCCGGATTCGGGCGCGATAAACGTTTTTCCGGATTCTCCGGTCAAAGCCTTGAATATTTCATCCGATACGACAGGCGTAAAACCGTAATTTTTAAGTATTTCGAACAGCACGGTTTTCGGAGCTTTTTGCTTATTCAATTCATCGACGGATAGCAGCGTACTGCCGTCACCGTTTCCGGACAATATCGATTTCCTCGCTTTATCAATAGCATCATCGTAGATTATTGCGGCGTCGGCAACATGTTCCGACATGCGGATAATCGAACGCCTGACCGAAGGGTTGATTTCTTCCATCATCGGCAGCAATCGCAACCTTACGCAATTACGCGCATATTCATACGACATGTTCGACGAATCCGTGACAAATCCGAGTTTGTTGTCATTCAGAAACCGTATTATTTCATCGTGGTCGACGCAAAGCATCGGACGCACTACGAATCCGTTTACGGGCTGTATCCCCGACAATCCTCTAATTCCTGTTCCGCGAATGATGTTCAGCAGTATCGTTTCAACGTTGTCGTCCCGATTATGCGCCACTGCGACCGACTGTGCGCTTCGTTCGATGCGTATCTTTTCAAACCACCGGTATCGAAGTTCACGCGCAGCCATTTCTACGGATACATGTTTCTCCGTCGCATAACTGCGGGTATCAAACCCGATATTTTCAAAGTCGATATTGTGTTCGTCCGCAAATCGACGGCAAAAATCTTCGTCGCGGCGCGATTCATCCCCGCGCAGATTGAAATTGCAATGAGCGGCAATACACTTATATCCCAGACGGTTAAGAATATACAGCAACGAAACGGAGTCGCCTCCGCCGCTAAAACCGACAACGACCGGGTCATCGGAGTTTAACAGGCGGTTTGTCTCTATATATGTCCGTATTTTACGTATCACTCCTTTATTTCGGGAGGATTTTGCGAATTTGCGAGTTCCGGG
>JAITPH010000127.1 GCA_031289515.1 Tannerella sp. | reverse complement strand
TCTCCGCAAAAATGCTAAACTTGTCGTTTATGCGCTCTTTATAACTGTCGCTATAATGCTGATAATAAGTATGTTGTACTCCACAAATTACATTCCGGCAGTGACGATAAAATGATTATGTTATAAAGCTATGTCGTAAAGCATAAATTGTTTTGCGATAAAATGTTTTCCGTATAAAAAAAAGTCACTATATTTCGGGACTAATTAACGTCTTATGAATCAAAAATATTAATGATTATGGTAAAAACTTTAACATTTAACGAACTTCGTGACATCAAGGACCGTCTTCCGGACGGTTCCATTCATTGCATCGCCGACGAGTTGGGCGTCAATGTAGAGACCGTCCGTAACTATTTCGGCGGCTATAATTTTAAGGATGGAAAGAGTTGCGGTCTGCATATTGAGCCGGGACCAAACGGCGGAATAGTCGTATTAGACGATTCCGCGATATTAGAGAGGGCGCTCAAAATTCTGGATGAAAAACAGAAAACTATTTTGATGGCAGAAGCCTGAGAATAATAAAAAAGTCCCGGAGCAGTTCGCTGTAAAGGGACTTTTTTTTTAGAATGTACATATAATTACTTGTTACTATGGAAGATAAACTCATAACATTAGCTATTCACACCTTCGAGAAAGCTCAAATACTGAAAACTTTACTTGAATCCGAAGGCATCGACGTTGTAATCAATAACGTCAATCAGATACAGCCGGTCGTCTCGGCAGGCGTCCGCGTCCGTATTAAAGAGAGCGATCTTGCGCACGCCTTGCGTATTATCGAAACTACACGTTTCTTCAAAGAGGATAAAAAAAACTATTCCGATGAAACCGCTAAGATGGCGCTCATACCGGTCGATTTTTCCGATTATTCCATGCGCGCCTGCAAGGTGGGATTTGAATATGCCGCATCGGTAGGGGCGGAGGTGATGCTCCTGCACGCCTATTATGCGCCTTTCATTCCGTCTTCCATGTCTTATCTCGGAACAGGGCTGGATAGCGCTGAAGCGGATTCGATTCGGCAGGCTCAAGACCGCGTTAAAAAAGACGTCAAAAACATGGTGAATGAGATCGATAATAAAATCAAATCCGGCGAATTGCCCGACGTCAAATATAATTATACGATTCGGGAAGGTCTTCCGGAAGACGAAATAATCGCCTTTACAAAGGAACATCGACCTATGCTCGTCGTCATGGGCACTCGCGGGAAAAACCGTAAAAATATCGACTTGATCGGTAGCGTAACTGCCGAAATCATCGAAGTAATAAAAGCTCCGCTGTTGGCTATTCCCGAAAATGTTGCGTTTGAAAGCCTTAAAAATGCCGATAATATTGCTTTTGCGATGTATTTCAACCAGCAAGACCTCGTGGCATTCGACTATTTCGCGGAACTGATTAAAGGATATAATCCCAAGATACATCTGTTTAATATTTCTACAAGCAAGGATGAATGGAACGAAATACGCCTGACCGGCACCAGAGAATACCTTCAGAAACATTATCCTGATCTGACGGTCGATTTTACGGTGCTTGACGATGGCGATTTGCTCGAATCCGTTGAAAAATTTGTTCAGGAGAAGCAAATCGACGTCATAACCCTGACTACGCATCGACGCAGTATGATTACCCGCATTTTCAATCCGAGCATCGCCCGCAAAATGCTCTTTCATTCAAATACGGCTCTGCTTATTATTCCTTATTCGTAATTCACATTGTCCGTCATTGCGAGGAAGTTACTAAACAAGTTTAGCAAACAGGAAAAATGACTACAGGTCGACAAACGGAACAAGATACGTCATTGCGAGGAACGAAGCAATCCAGCGCCCCGTATATTTTCTGGATTGCTTCGTTCCTCGCAATGACGGCAAGCGCAGACGGCAAGCGCAGACGTCATGTAGATACCGCTCACAATACTCGCTATAAATTCGCCATAATTAATATTATGTTAAGTAGAGAATTGCCGAAACCGCAATCCTTCCAAACAAACAATACAACCAATCACAAATGACAACCAATCACAAAATCAAAAACCGAATCCCCAAAAAAACAGCAATCCCGCAAATGAGAGTATTTCACAATAATCATCATTCGCAGGATTACTTGAACAAATTCTATTTATCAATTTTAAAACTTTCTTCAAAAATAACTCAGAATCTTGTCTGCATCCGGTACTGTTTTGCCGTCTTCGTTGAATATACCTACGATTTTGCCGCCTTTCCATAACACCGGAATATCGCCGTTGTAACGATCTTTTATCAACAGCGAGCCTTCTTTCAGGTCTATTTCCTGCTTTGCGAAAGCGACATATTTCTTCAGTATCTCCTTAGCGGCATCGCTACTACCGGCGTCGATAATAAATAACTGATATACAAGACTTTCCTTCATGTATTTGCATACAAATACCCTATTAAGGAAATCATGTCCGATATAATTAGCCGTAATATACATTTCCGAATACGGAATTTTACCGTCTTCCGGAAACGACTTGAGCATAGCCGGATAAGCAGCTGCCGGAGCGGCTTTTGAGGCTAAACTGCCGGCAATCCTGCGAATAGCGTTACCGCTGCTTTCCGTCGATACGTTGCTTCTTATTTTGAAGTATAACTTATCGGCAAACAGGAACAGGCTACCGTTATCGCCGTGCGCCTCCCCTCCTATCTTATAGAAAGTCAGCTCCGGAGAACGTTCTGTCGAGTACATTCCGAAAGCGTCTTCGGGCGAAGCGTGACGATATACCTGAACGGTAATGTAGTCTTCACCTTTGACGTAATCGAAAGCCGTCATCTCCATGAATCCGTTTTCGATAAACAGAGGCGCAGCTCCGTTAATACGGTCAAACAGATTGTCCGGATTAAAAACTTCCTTCGATGCAGGCTTTTTCCAACCATCAACTTCAGGCAGCCACGAGAATATCTCATCCGGCGTTTGCGCCTTGGAAACAGTCGGCAAGACTATCAGCAACGCGATGATAAAATGTTTAAATATCATATTATCAAGGCATTAAGACAAGAACACATCCGGTATATTCAAGACAGGCTTGATTGCGGCAATCTTCTCGCCTACCCTGAATCCCGACGGACAGCTAACCTTGCAACCGGTCTTGCAGCTGCTGCACATATCTGCGGGCAACGACAAGTCAGCCAGCGTCTCTTTCGATAACTGAGCGTACTTATATCCGTAAGCATACATGTAAGCCCGCATCAATTCGGGTATCGGCAGATTTTCCGGACACTGTTTTGCGCAGTTGTTGCATCGCTGGCAATAAAGCATTTCGCTATCGCGCAGACTTGCAAGGTATTTGCTTTCATTTTCGCTGATATTGGGCGATTTCACCGCTGCAAGACAATCGTCGAGCATGTCGTAATTGGTGAATCCCGGTATAATCGTCGTAATGTTCTTGTTTTTCCAGACCCATTTCAGACAAGCCTGACCGTTGATTTTCTTCTTGTCGTCGGTGTCTTCGACGCCTCCAACCATGGTTTTCATCGCAATCAGACCTATACCTGCATCGGCGGCGCGCGCAATAGCGGCGTCGAGTTCTTCAAGTCTATTCAGTTTGAAATGGTAGCTTACGAGGACAACGTCGAAAATACCTGCCTTGACAGCCCTGTCAAGCTGTTCCGGCTTGTTGGCGTGGGTCGAAATACCGAAAAAACGCGCTTTGCCGGATTCTTTCACTTTTTTTAAAGCGGCTATAACGGTTTCATCCGTTATCGATTCCAACTCGTCGATTGCATGAAGATACAATATATCTACATAATCCATTTTCAACCGCTTCAAACTTACGTCTACCTTCTCCATTAGAGATTTTCCGAAATCCTCTTCTTTAAGCGGATAGTTCATCTTTATCTTTGTAGAGATGACAAACGAATCGCGGGGCTTCCCTTCAAAAAATTCTCCCAGCATTTCTTCGTTTTTTCCGTTCTGGTAGCCTTGAGCGGTGTCGAAATGCTTTATACCTGAGTTGTAAGCAGCCCTTACCACACTTGGATTGTCGGCCCGCATCACACCCATGCTCAGTATCGGGATCTGTAATCCCGTTCGTCCCAATGTCCGTACCGGCATGTCACCTTTGTCCTGTTGAGTCGCCTGCACATTCGGTTTGCTCACTCCTGCATTTACTCCGTTAGGAAGTAAAACCGCTCCGGCTCCGGCAACTGTCGTCATCCGGATAAATTTTCTACGGTTGATAAAATCTTTCATATAGATATAAATTAAATGTGA
>JAITPH010000001.1 GCA_031289515.1 Tannerella sp. | reverse complement strand
ATCGAAAACGAATATTTTGTCCCATTCACATACAACGATATATTCATCAGCAAGTAAAACCTTTAATACATGGTCTATATTCAAAAGACTTTCGTCAGTCAGTTCCGGCTCGACAGCCTTTATTTCATCTGCTATTTCGGATAAGGGAAGCACGTCTTCCCGGTCGTTATCCACGAAAACAGTCTGCAATTCGGAATTTTCCTTATCACCGCATGAAGTCAATGTTAAAACCGCACAAACAATCATGAATATCTTGATAAACATTTTCGGAAAGTCATTCGGATACTTCGGCGTCCGGTCGCCGGTTTCAGTCATGCGCCGTACATGAAGCGCGTTAGGGATATTTCCTTTCACATCCAAGAGAGAAAGAAGCGGACAGAAGCTGATTGTAGAGAAGTATTTCATTTTATTTTTTGTATTTGCGCACAAAGATAGAGCGTTTAAATCTGATTAACAAATATTTTCCGAAAAAAGTATCAAAAGCGGGTATTGCCGTCATTTCACAACAAATGACTACTTTTCCGCAAAAAATCCCTACTTTATGGGATTGCGTGACGCAAATAACCGCACTACCTTTGCACCCGAATTTAAATATACAGTCACGTAATGAAAATTATACTTAACATACTGTTTTTCTGTCTGTTTTTCAGCGCTGTCGCTTATGCGTCCAATGTAGAAGACAACAATGTAGGAGACAACAACATGGAAGACAACGGTGAAAAAGCAGAGGACAACGATACAAACGTAGAGGACAGCGACGACGATACGGCTCGATTGCTGCAATTTGCAAAGTCCATATCGCGGCTTACGCTCGGAGGATACGGCGAAGCCGCATATTCGCGAAACTTCTACAGCGACCAGTGGCAGCGGTATACAAACGCCGAGAAATACAAGGATGCCGGAAGTCACGGCAGATTCGACCTTCCGCATGTCGTTTTTCTCGTCGGCTACGACTTCGGGAAAGGATGGACTTTCGGCAGCGAAATAGAATTTGAGCACGGCGGAACGGAAAGCGCCGTCGAAATGGAAGCCGAAGAAATGGGCGAATACGAAAGCGAGGTAGAACGCGGCGGCGAAGTGGCGCTCGAACAGTTCTGGATTCAGAAGAGTTTCAGCCGCGCCCTGAATATCCGCCTCGGACATATCATAGTACCTGTCGGAATGACAAACCAGTATCACCTGCCGAACGAGTTTTTCACGGTTTACCGGCCCGAAGGCGAAGCCAGAATCCTCCCCTGCACGTGGCACGAGACCGGCGTCAGCATTTGGGGACGCACCCGGCACTGGCGCTATGAAGCGCAGTTCCTGCCCGGACTGGATGCCGACCGTTTCGGCTCCGAAGGATTCATCAGCGGCGGCGCGGGCAGTCCATACGAATTTAAGATTGCAAACGTCTACGCCGGAGCATTGCGGCTCGACAACTATTCGGTAAAAGGTCTGCGGCTGGGCTTCAGCGGCTATTTCGGTTACAGCTTCAGCAATTCCCTGACGAAAAATACAAAATACGGCGGATGTAACGGCGAAGTCATGATAGGCGCCGTCGATTTTCATTACGACAACCATAATATTATAGTACGCGGGAATTTTGACTGGGCGCATCTGAACGATTCCGAAGAAATAACGAAGTTCAACAAAAGCATGCAGTCGGCATCGCCGTCGCCAAAGTCGGCGATAGCGTCGGACGCCGTATCTGCCGGAGTGGAAGCGGGATACGACATATTCGCCCATGTCGCCGAGATGAAAAAGGACAGCCGGAAGCTGTATCTTTTCGGACGCTACGAATATTACGATTCGATGGCGGAAGTCGAGGCAGGCATTATAGATTCGGGATGGTGCGGAAAGCGCCGCATGGCTGTCGGAATCAACTATTACCCTTTGAGGGAGGTAGCCGTAAAAGCCGAGTATTCCAAACGCTTTTACAGGAAACAGTATAACAACGAGCCGTCGGTATCGCTCGGCGTCGTTTATTCGGGATATTTCACGAGATAATTAATTTTTTTGTTTAATAATAAAACTGTATGATTATGAGGACATTTTTTAGGATTTATCCGTTAGCGGCCGTGGTAGCCCTGACTTCGTTTGGTTTCGCCTGTAGCGACGGAGACGAAAAGGATTTGGAATTGACGGAAAAGGAAAAAACGTTGAAAACGATTAACGAGACCTACGTCAAAGAGACTATTATACCGATTTATAAAGGTCTTGCCGACGAATCGGCCCTGTTGCGGCAGGCGATAGAAGACCTGCAAAACAACAAGACGGACGCAAAAACGGTTGCAGCCTGCGAGCTGTGGAAGAGCGCGCGCAAGTACTGGGAATGGAGCGAGGCATTCCTCTTCGGGGCAGCCGACGAATACAGCATCGACCCGCACATCGACACGTGGCCGCTCGACCGTACAAAGCTGGAGACGGAACTGCTGACCAACGAGCAGAAGATGGCAAACGTCGCCGACGCCATCGTCAACGACGACAAGCTGGCCGGTTTCCACGGCCTGGAATACATCATTTTCCGCGAGGGAGCGACCCGTCCGGCGTCGCAGATAAGCGAAAACGAGATGCGTTACGCGGTAGCCGTAGCCAGAGATTTGGAACTTAGCTGCTATCGCCTCGAAGCCGCCTGGGCAGGTATGGACAATGTGACGGCAGCAAAGCAGACTGCGATAAAAAACGCCGGCATGGAGCCGGAACACAATTTCGGCGAGCGCCTGAGCGATGAATGGGACGGCTCTGTCCTGTCCGGCACATACCAGATTCTCGAAGGCTTCATCACGATAGTCGACGAGGTTGGCGGCGGAAAGATAGGCACGTCGCACTTCGGCGAAGATGAAGAATACATCGAATCGCCTCATGCCTACAACTCCATTCAGGATTTTGAAGACAACATTACCGGCGTAAAGTTCGGCTATTACGGAGCGGTCAACGCCTCGTCGGCCCGGACAAATTCCGTGAGCGCCTTTATCAAAAGCGCCGATCCTGCCGCCGACGCCAGAATAGTAAGCGCCCTCGACAATTGCATAAGCAAGATTCAGGCGATGCCGAAACCGTTTGTACTGAACTACACCGATCCCAGGGTAGGAGAAGCCATTGATGCCTGCAACGACCTCATAGAAGCTTTTACCGCCGGGAAGAGCGTCTTGCAGGAATAGGGAAAAAGGTCTTCCCCCACAGGGAAAAAGGCGAATTGAACAGCAAACCGGCAAACGGACTGCGCAGAAAACAAGACCGGAACAGTCAGGCGGCGAACAGGAATCCGGTCGAAAGCATTAAGATGAATAGATAATTAAAAATTAAAAATCAAGACATGTTGAAAAGGATATTTTTTTTATGTTTCCTGTCACTGACGGTATTCTCCTGCGAGGAAGACAGTCATCCGGCAACGGAAACGGTCGAAGTGCCCGAAGAGGAATGGTATTCGGGAGGCGAGCTGGGAACGGTGTTCAACTCCACCTCGTTTGCCTACGAACAGCCGACTCCGGCAGTCGAAAACGCCGGAATGTCGCAGGCATTCAAGTTTGGCGAATATTTCTTTGAAAGGGATTTCAACCAGAACAAGGAAGGCGCCTTCTGCGGACTCGGTCCCGTGATGGTGCGTACCGGATGCCTCTATTGCCATCCGAGTTACGGACACGGACGGCGACAGACGGAATACAGGGCAAGTCAGAGGGGCAACGGATACCTGCTCGTCATAACCGACGAAACGGACACCTACCTGAGTTCCCTCACGGGAATGCCCCAGACGCTCGCCGTCCATCCCTTCAAACCGCCCGTAGACGAGACCAAAATAAGGATTGACTGGCTGACCCACATAGACGAATGGGGCAACAGATTCCCCGACGGCGAGGCATACGAGCTGATATACCCGGAAGTCACAATTCCCGAAGATGCGTATTACGTTCCCCTCGAAGCCGTCAGAAACGGCGCGACCGTGACCGTTCCGCATTCAAGCGTCAGAGTCAGGCTCGAATCCACCATCGGCGTCTACGGAACAGGATTGCTGGACGCCATTTCGGACGAAGACCTCAAAGACGAATACGTCCGGCAGGAACAGTACGGAGCATCGCTCAATCCCGCAATCTTTGCGAACGGAAACTGGGTAAAGACCTACGGCGCCACGACGCATCCGCTGCGTTTCACCTACGCGCTCAGCCGCGGGCCTCTTCAGGACGGCGCCGGAGCCAACGCGATATGGAACATAACAAACGTTACGCGCTCGAACCGCCGCTATCACTACATGACGGCCGCCTATGCAAAAACGGCCTCGAAAGACCCCGACGTTCAGGCAGAATTTTACAATTTCTTCCCGGAAAGGAACAGGTCGGGCGACGTCGAAAAGGATATTTACGACTATCTGATGGCGACCGACCTCGACGTGGAAATGAACGACGAAAACTATAAAAACTTCATGATCTGGCATCGCGGACTGGCCGTTCCCGCCGCCCGGAATCTCGACAAGCCGGAAGTGCAGAAAGGCAAAAAGCTGTTTGCGGAGATAGGTTGCGCCACGTGTCACCGTCCGTCGTGGACGACCGGCGATGACAACGTTTCCGACCCCAGCGGATTCTTCGAAACGAACGACAGCCGCCTGCCGCGCTATCCGAATCAGAAGATATGGCCCTACACCGACATGGTTCAGCACCGGCTGAACATGAAAAACGATATACGGACAGGCTGGTGTCGCACGACGCCGCTGTGGGGGCGCGGTCTGAGCCGCGTTGTCACCGGAGCAAGCGACCGGCTGCACGACTGCCGCGCCCGTACGGTTATCGAAGCAATAATGTGGCATGGCGACATGCTAAGCGACGCCCGCGAACCGGTTCAGAAGTTCAGGGCGCTGTCCGGGGAAGAACGCGAGGCGATTGCCGCATTTATCGAGGCAATCTGACCGGAATTTAAATTTTAAACCACAGTAAGTCATAATTTTTTTCTTCACGGGGAGTCCGGTTATATCAGTAGTAACCGGCTCTCCTTCTTTAAATTTTGAAACAGCATGAAATTTCTGAAAAGGTGTACCTTTACCGTTTTGATTATCGTTATGATAACGCTTGTCGCCGCCTCCGTTCTGGAAAAACTCTACGGCACGGCTTTCGTGGCGGAGCATGTCTACCGTACCGCGCCGTTCGTCGCGCTCTGGTTCGTCGCAGCCGCGTCCGCCGCCGTTTATTTGCTCGGGCGAAAAATACTCAAACGCCTGCCGGTAGCCCTGCTGCACTTTTCATTTCTGCTCATCCTCGCCGGAGCTTTCGTAACGTGGCTGTACGGCGAGCAGGGACGGCTTCACATCCTGCAAAACGGCGAAACAAATCATTTCGTCGATAACCGCGGAAATACCCGAAATTTACCCTTTGCGATAAAACTGAATGATTTTCACATAGAATATTACGCGGGAACGGACGCACCGAAGGACTTTGTCAGTTCCGTGACGGTCTCCGGCGACGGTAAAAACGGCGTCACGGAAGGCGAGATTTCGATGAACAGCATATTTTCGCATCGCGGATACCGCTTTTATCAGTCCGGATACGATGCCGACGAAAAGGGCGTCACGCTTGCCGTCGCTTACGACCCCTACGGAATTGCCGTCACTTATTCGGGATATGCTCTCCTTTTGGTTTCGATAGTCGCATTCTTTTTCAGCCGTCGCAGCCGTTTCCGCGAATTGCTTAAAAGTCCGCTTATGCGCGCCGCCTCCGTTTTTATTCTTCTTCTGTGCGGAAATACTGACATGCAGTCGGCCAATCCGAAAGCGCTGCCCCGCGAAACAGCCGCCCGGTTCGGGGATTTATACGTGCTCTACAACGACAGGATTTGTCCGTTGCAGACTTTGGCAAAGGATTTCACGGTGAAACTCTACGGAAGTCCGACATACAAGGGTCTGACTTCGGAACAGGTATTGACCGGCTGGATATTTTACTATTCCGACTGGAAAGAGCAACCGATAGTGAAGATAAAGAGCAAAACCGTCGGGACTGCGCTCGGAATAGAAGGCAAATACGCTTCTCTGGACGACTTTTACGACAAGTACAACGATTATAAACTGGAAGAAACGATGCGGAAGATTCACGCGGGAGAGCAGACGGCAGACCGGAAAGGCTTCGAAGAGGCCGACGAAAAGCGCAATCTTCTCGCTATTTTGTCGTCCGGGCGTCCGCTTAAAATATATCCCCATGCAGACATGAAATCGATCGGCTGGTATTCGCAGGGCGAAGACTTGCCCGACGATATGCCCGGCGACGAATGGTTTTTCGTAAGGAAATCGCTGGATTATATAAACGAAATGGCCGTAAAGAAAGATTTTGAAGGACTATCGGGCTTGCTCGTGAAACTGAAGGAATATCAGCGAAAAAAAGCCGGCGTAATCCTTCCGGACGACAGCCGCATGAAAGCCGAAAAGATATATAACGGTTTTATCTATACCCGGTTTATTGCCATGTTCTGCCTGCTTGCCGGCATACTTTCTTTTTTCTATTTCTGCAACAGGATGATTAACGGCAAAAAAATAAACGGAAGAATCGAATCGGCGCTTTGTCTGGCTATCGCGTTCGTATTCGTTTATCTCGCCGCATCCATAGCCCTGCGCTGGTATGTCGGCGGTCACGTGCCGCTCTCGAACGGCTTTGAAACGATGCAATTCATGTCGTTCAGCGTCATTTTGCTTACATTTCCGTTTCGCGGGAGATTTTTTATGTCTCTGCCTTTCGGATTTTTGCTTTGCGGATTGACGTTGCTCGTGGCGATGATGGGCGAATCGAATCCCCGAATCACGCATCTGATACCGGTTTTGACTTCGCCGCTGCTGAGCATTCACGTTGCGGTGATAATGATAGCCTATTCGCTTTTCGCCTTTATGATGCTCAACGGCTTGACCGGTGTTATAATGTATCTGATGAAAAAAGATAGCGACCGGCAAATAAAACAGCTATATGTGATAAGCCGCGTGATGCTCTATCCGGCCGTGTTTTGCCTCGCTGTCGGCATTTTTGTCGGCGCTGTCTGGGCAAATATTTCGTGGGGTCGCTATTGGGGCTGGGACCCGAAAGAAGTCTGGGCGCTTATCACTTTTCTTGCATATTCTCTTGCTTTTCACGGCGATTCGTTGCCTTCGTTCCGCCGTCCGATGTTTTTTCATGTCTTTTCCATAGCAGTATTCTTGTGCGTATTGATTACATATTTCGGAGTGAATTTCATTCTCGGAGGGATGCATAGCTACGCATAAGCAAAAAAATATCAGGAAAAATTGCACGGTAAATGAAAAAATGCTACCTTTGCGCCCGATAAAAAACAATTTATAAACTGAAAAGAATATGATAATAGAAAAAATAGTATCTCGCGAGATACTTGATTCCCGTGGCAATCCCACGGTTGAAGTAGACGTAATTTTAGAGTCGGGATTTATTGGACGCGCTTCTGTTCCGTCAGGAGCGTCGACAGGTGAAAACGAGGCATTGGAGTTGCGCGATGGCGATAAATCCCGCTATCTGGGCAAAGGCACTCTCAAGGCGGTAGCTAATATAAACGATATTATAGCTCCCAAACTTATAGGCATTTCCGCTTTCGAGCAGCGTGCTATCGACAAGAAAATGATTGCATTGGACGGCACTTCGACGAAATCCAATCTCGGAGCTAACGCCATACTTGGCGTATCGCTGGCTGTGGCAAAGGCTGCCGCAAATTACCTTGAGATGCCGCTGTACAGGTATCTGGGAGGCACAAATACTTATACGCTGCCGGTTCCGATGATGAATATCATCAACGGCGGCTCCCATTCCGATGCTCCCATTGCTTTTCAGGAATTTATGATTCGTCCGGTAGGCGCTCCATCGTTCAAGGAAGGTTTGCGTTGCGGAGCCGAAGTATTTCATGCTCTGAAAAAAGTATTGCACGACAGAGGTCTTAGCACCGCAGTAGGCGACGAAGGCGGTTTCGCTCCGAAGCTGGACGGCACTGAAGACGCTCTGGAATCGATTATCAAAGCTATCGGAGCTGCCGGTTACAAGCCGGGAGTAGACGTGATGATAGGTCTCGACTGCGCCGCTTCGGAATTTTATGCAAACGGCATTTACGATTACTCCAAGTTTGAAGGAGCTAACGGCGCAAAACGCACTTCAGCACAGCAGGCCGACTATCTCGCAGAGTTGGCGGCAAAATATCCGATTGATTCTATCGAAGACGGCATGAGCGAAAACGATTGGGACGGCTGGAAACTGCTGACCGACAAGATCGGCGGTAAATGTCAGCTCGTCGGCGACGACCTGTTTGTGACTAACGTGGAATTTCTAAAGAAAGGCATCGAGCTTGGTTGCGCCAATTCCATCCTGATAAAGGTTAATCAGATCGGCTCGCTGAGCGAAACGCTTGACGCAATCGAAATGGCTCACCGTCACGGATACACGAGCGTCACAAGTCACCGTTCGGGCGAAACGGAAGATGCAACAATCGCCGATATTGCGGTTGCAACAAACAGCGGTCAAATCAAAACAGGCTCGCTGAGCCGCAGCGACCGCATGGCTAAATACAACCAGCTGCTTCGTATCGAAGAAGAATTGGGCGATTTGGCTGTTTATGGATATAAAAGGGTTAAATGACAACATACAATACTAATTAATTGTAAATTTTAATAGTAAATTATATCGATCTTAAGGTAGCTTCTTTGTGAAAAGAGGCCACCTTTTTTGTATGCCGTTGCGCCCAAATATGCTATAATATGCCCAAATATGCCATATTTGCTCCGCGTTCAAAACAATCCTGTTATTCTGTAAATGGCGAAAGCT
>JAITPH010000122.1 GCA_031289515.1 Tannerella sp. | reverse complement strand
GATGCCTTTCTGTTCGCGGGTGATGCAGATAGAGCCGCCTCCGATGCCTACCTTGACGAAATCGGCGCCTGCATCGGCAAGGAAGCGGAAGCCGTCGCTGTCGACAATATTTCCCGCGCCGATGGGAATTTTCTCGCCATAATTGGTTTTCATCCATTGCAGCGTTTCCTGTTGCCATTCCGAATAGCCGTCGGACGAATCGATACACAGTACGTCGACGCCGGCTTCGATGAGCGCCGGTACACGTTCCTTGTAATCGCGGGTGTTGATGCCTGCGCCTACAAGGAGTTTCTTTGTCGAATCGGACAGTTCGCACGGATTTTCGCGATGATTGTCGTAGTCTTTGCGGAATACGAAATAGACCAGATTCTGCGCGTCGTCGATAACAGGCAAGGTATTTAGCTTGTGTTCCCACATTATCTGATTGGCGTCGCTGAGAGCCATGCCCGATTTGCCGACTATCAGCTTGTCGAAAGGCGTCATAAACTCTTTTATCTTCATGCCGTGGTCATCTTTCTCGATGCGATAATCGCGACTTGAGACGATGCCGAGCAGTTTGCCGTTTGGCGATCCGTCGTCGGTGACGCCTACGGTCGAGTGCCCCGTACTTTGTCCCAACCGGATGATGTCCGCGAGCGTATCTTCGGGAGTGAGATTTGAATCGCTGACTACGAATCCGGCTTTGAATTTCTTTACTCTGCGCACCATCTCCGCCTGATTCTTGATCGGCTGGGAGCCGAAGACGAATGACAGGCCGCCGTTTCTTGCAAGTTCGATGGCAAGCTCCGGACCGGAAACGGACTGCATGATTGCCGAGACAAAAGGGATATTGAGGTTTATAGCCGTGGTTTCGCCTTCGCGGAATTTCACGAGAGGCGTCGTTAACGATACATTCGCCGGTATACACTGCTTTGAGGTCAAGCCGGGGATTAGCAAATATTCCCCGAACGTTCTGGATACATCATTCAAATAATTAGCCATAAATTGTATATTTTCGGAAGTAATGGACTGCAAAGGTACTCAAAGAATCGGGATTTTCCGTATTATTTGAAAAAAAAATTGCGGCCGTGCAGCGAAACGAATTTCTTTTGCGTCTATATAAGTGAATGAATTTTTAAAGTTATATACAAATGAAACGAAATTTAAAGTATTTAGGTATCGGACTGATGTCCGTTTTTCTGTTGTCATCGTGTCTTGACGACAACGACGACAAAACTTACGTGTCATACGGCGTTATCCGTAATGTCAGTTCTGCTGACAATTACCAGATTCTCACAGACAAGGGAAATACGCTGATGGTGACAAAATCGCACACGTCGCAGTCTGTCGAGAACGACAAGCGTGTGCTTGTCAATTTTGAGATGCTGTCCGACAGGGACAAGAACAAAAACGTGTATGAAGTCAGTGTGAACGGTTTCTACAATTTGCTGTCGAAGCCGTTGGTTTATGAATCGTTTATTCTTCAGGACGAAGAAGCCCGCCGCGACAGCATCGGGAACGATCCGTTCAATTCGGTGGACGCATGGTTTGGGGGCGATTACGTCAATATTGATTTTAAGGTGTTCTTTCTTGAGCATTCAAGCAAGGTGCACATGATAAATCTTGTTTACGACGATACCCGCGCCGACGCCGACACTATTTATCTCACATTGCGTCATAATGCCTACGGAGATGTTCCGGGCTACGACGCAAGTATGTTTTACAGCGGGTATGGAATCTGTTCTTTCAAGATTTCGGACTTGTTGCCTGAAGGGACGGAATCGAAGGCCGTCAAACTGACGTGGTTGCAGAACTATTACGGAAGCGAGCCGAAAGAGGTTTCTGATTCCGGAACGTTCGGGTTGGGAAATAAAGGCGATATTGCAAGGAAAGATGTCGGATTTGAGACATTGAACGGTGTAAAATGAATATTCAGTAAACATTAGCTTATTTGTTTTTTTATATCCGGGAAATACCTTAAAGGTTTTTCCGGATATTTTTTTTGCGGCTTTCGCCGTATCGACGCTCCGGCCGGCATTACGGTCGCTGTCATTTTTTTTATTACCTTTGCCATCTAATTTTATACTGAAAAGATGAATTTCGCTACGAATTATTTTGTGAGATACACGGCTCTTCCGCCTTTCCTTGCAGACATGCCGGACGGAGATTTGGACATTGCGGTCATAATACCCTGTTATGACGACCCGTTTGTTGTCCGTACTTTGGATTCGCTGGAGAGCGCTTCGCCGGCGGATTCCAAAATCGAGGTGATAGTAAACGTGAACTCCGGCGAGAATACCCCTCCGGAAATTGTCGAACGGAACAGGCGGATATTCGACGAACTGAAGCGTCGGGCGGATACGGGTTTCTACAGGAATTTCAAGCTGTTGCCAATTACGGTCGAGGGAACGGCACGGAAAAAGGCAGGCGTCGGCTATGCGCGAAAGACGGCAATGGACGAGGCTGTAAGGCATTTTGCCGCGATAGACAGGCCCGACGGACTGATAGTGTCGCTCGATGCCGACACCCTGGTTTCGGAACATTATTTTGAGGAGATTCGGCGGGCGTCTGCGGATTCGGACGACAAGTGTTTCACGTTTCAGTTCCGGCACGATTTCGATGCTGCGAAGTACGGTACGGAGGTCGTCGAGGCCTGTCGGCTGTACGAGATGTACCTGCGTTACTATCGTCTGGCGCTGAAGACGACCGGAGCGCCTTTCGCCATTCATACGATAGGCTCCTGTTTTGCCGTGCGGGCGGAGACTTACGTGAAACTCGGCGGAATGAACACGAGGCAGGGCGGCGAGGATTTTTATTTCCTGCAAAAGGCGGTCAAGATGCATCCGGTGCATGAAGTGGCGGCGCGGATTGTGTTTCCGTCGCCGCGGGTGTCAAATCGCGTGCCGTTCGGGACGGGTCCGTCGGTCGGAAATATTATTGAGAAAGGGAGATATACGGTTTACAATTTCGGTCTGTTCGCGCTTTTGAAGTCGTTCTACGGACTTTTTCCCGATATGGAGCGCGCGGATTTGAGGGACAGCGTGCCGGGGGAGATAATAGATTATACGGGCGGTCGCGAGTTTGACGCTGCGGTTGCGGAGTGTCGGCGGTACTCGTCGTCGTCGAAGGCGTTTATCAAAAGGATGTATGACCGTTTCGACGCATTCTTCACCGTCAAGTTCCTGAATACATTTAATAACAGCGACCGGTACCCGCCGATGGAAGTGACTGCCGCCGCCGCGATGTTGCTTGACTGCTGCGGCATGGATGCTTCGGCGGATTTGTATGACGGTCTGGTCTCGGCGGATTTGGGGACTGCCTGCTACGCGCCTCCGTCGCTCCGGTCGACATGACACGAAAGAAAACAATTACGGCGACCCAACCGCACGCGCGGTTTTCTTCCTGCAAGTTGCAGCGACCTAACCGCACGCGCGGTTTTCTTCCTGCAAGTTGCAGCGACAAAACCGCGCGTGCGGTTTTCTTCCTG
>JAITPH010000078.1 GCA_031289515.1 Tannerella sp. | reverse complement strand
GGAAAACAGGCTTTCCGCAATTACTTGAACTCGTGGCGGAAGCCGCTCCGGAAATGCGTATTCGCTTCATGACGTCGCATCCGAAAGACATGAGCGACGAGATGCTGTACATTATGGCGGCGCACAGGAATATTTGCAAGTACATCCATCTGCCGGCGCAATCGGGAAGCTCCCGCATCTTGCGGATAATGAATCGAAAATACACCCGCGAATGGTATCTCGGCAGAATAGAAGCCATACGCCGCATCGTTCCGGAGTGCGCAATTTCGACCGATTTGTTTTGCGGATTTCATTCCGAGACCGAAGAAGATTACGAGGAAACGCTTTCATTGATGCGCGAAGTCGGCTATGATTCTTCGTATATGTTCAAATATTCGGAAAGACCGGGCACCTACGCGGCAAACCACCTCGCGGACGACGTTCCGGAAGAAGTTAAAATCAGACGTTTACAGGGAATGATTGAGTTGCAGAACAAACTGTCGGAAGAGAGCAACCGGCGCGACGTCGGCAAGACGTTTGAAGTACTCGTAGAAGGCTACTCAAAACGCTCGCGCGACAGGCTTTTCGGGCATACCGAACATAACAAGATCGTAATATTCGACAAGGGACAGCGACATGTAGGCGATTTCGTGAATGTGCTTGTCGAAGACGCTACTTCGGCGACGCTTTTTGGAAAAGAAACTGTTAAAAATCAATAAATGTGATGTTGTTTCATAAAAAAGTATTTCTTTTGTGCTGAAATTAGGAGAGAAATTTTTTTTTCGCCTCAAGTCGAACACATAATTTTTAATAGCAAAAAGCGCTTAAAATGGCAGCAAACAACAAGAAAAACAGGATATCATTTCTGAACTCCCATGTTATATCGGTAGTCAGTATCTCGTTATTGCTCTTTCTTCTCGGATTGATACTGATAATGGGATTTTTAGGTAACGAACTTTCGCGTTATGTGAAAGAAAACATCACAGTATCGGTTGTGTTGAATGAAGATTTGTCGGACGCGAAAATACGTAAGATGCGCGACGATCTTGAGCGTCAGCCATACGTAAAATCTACCGAATATATATCGAAAGAGCAGGCATCTATCGAGATGCAGCGGGCATTGGGCGAGAATCCGGAGACTTTTCTGGGATTTAATCCCTTTCATGCCTCGATAGAAGTTAAATTGAACTCCGAGTATACCCATCCCGACAGCCTTCCTCTGATCGAGAAACGCATCCTGTTGCAGGCGAGCGTTTCCGACATACAATATCGCAGAGACATGATGCAGATGGTAAATCAGAACATTCGTCGAATCGGCGCTGTATTGCTGATACTTTTAGTCGTGCTGGTAGTTATATCTTTTGTGCTCATTAACAATACGGTAAGGCTTCTTATATACTCGAAACGGTTTCTGATATACACGATGCGGCTTGTCGGGGCGACGTCCGGGTTTATCAGGCTGCCTTTTGTAAAGTACAATATAATAACCGGATTTATTGCGGGAGTCCTTGCAATAATTATGCTTATAGGCTCGTTATACTATGTAAGAAAAGAATTTATCAGTATCGATGATGTTCTAAATTCGAATACGATGCTGCTGATATATGCGATTGTTCTTGTAGCCGGTATTTTGTTGTCGGTTGTGGCTGCTTTCTTTGCGGTGAACAAGTATTTGCGGATGGCGCGCGGGAAGCTTTACTACATTTGATGCAGCGCAGGTTTGCAATGTGACGGAAGAGATTAAGGATTTTAAAAATTAATATATGAAAGATTTTGCGTTTGGAAAAGAAAACTTTATTTTGATAGCAATTGCTATAGTGTTGATAATTATCGGATTTGTTTTGATGAGCGGCGGCGGCGCCGAAGACGAAGTATCGTTCACTCAGGACATTTTCAGTACCCGCAGGATAGTCGTAGCGCCGATAGTTACGGTTTTAGGTTTTGCGCTTGTAATCGTAGGCATCCTGAAGAAACCGAAAGACGCGGACAGACCTGTTGCAACCGATAGCAATGTATGAGTTGGATAGAAGCCATAATATTGGGAGTAATTCAGGGCTTGACGGAATTTCTTCCTGTCAGTAGCAGCGGTCATCTTGCTATTGTCGGTAACCTGTTCGGGATGAACGGCGGCGAGAATCTCGCTTTTGCCGTCCTTGTACATGTAGCTACCGTTCTAAGTACGATAACCGTCCTGTGGAAAGAAATATCCGGTTTGTTTCGCGGTCTTTTCGCATTCCGCATGAATGACGAGACCAGACTGGTTTTTAAGATTTTGATTTCGATGATACCGATAGGCATTGTCGGGCTTTTTTTTAAGGATTATGTGGAAAGTTTGTTCGGCAGCGGTTTGTTCGTGATAGGATGCATGTTGTTGGTTTCATGCGCGTTTATCATGTTTGCAAGCCTTGCCGGAACAAGCCGTAAAACGGAGATTTCGTATCTTGACGCTTTCATAATCGGAATAGCGCAAGCCGTTGCAGCCGCGCCCGGCATTTCGCGTTCCGGAGCTACTATCTCTACCGGCGTCATGCTTGGAAATAAAAAGGAAGATATAGCCAAATTCTCTTTTCTTATGGTCATCATACCGGTATTGGGAGAAGCTCTGTTAGATGTCGTGGACGCCGTGAAAGATAACGGCGCATCCATGTTCTCGACGATACCGGCAGGCTCGTTGATTTGCGGATTCATAGCCGCTTACGTTTCGGGAGCTGTCGCCTGCAAGTGGATGATAAATATCGTGAGAAGCCGGAAAATGATATATTTTGCTTACTATTTGCTTATAGCGAGCGTTTTGATACTTATTTTTACCGGATTCAAGTAAGTACGATGGATTTCATAGAAGGCGAAGTAGTATGCTTTAACAAACCGCTTGACTGGACTTCATTCGATTTGGTAAACAAGTTCAGGAACAGGTTATCGCAAAAGTTGCACGTTAAAAAGCTAAAGGTCGGACATGCCGGCACTTTAGACCCGAAAGCGACAGGAGTGATGATACTGTGTACCGGAAGCGCGACGAAAAGGATTGATATATTTCAGGGTCAGACCAAAGAATATGTGGCGACGCTGATGCTGGGGGCTACAACGCCTTCGTTCGACCTTGAAAAAGAAATAGATGCGACGTATCCTACGAGTCATATTACGTATGAGACGGTCGAAAATGTGTTGAAGACATTTGTCGGACGCATCGAACAGATACCTCCGGCTTTTTCGGCTTGCAAGATAGACGGAAAGCGGGCTTACAAGCTGGCTCGCGAAGGCAGGGAAACAGCGCTGAAAGCGAAAGTTCTTGTCATAGACGAGATCGAATTGCTGGAATACCGTCTGCCGGTGATAAAAATACGTGTCGTTTGCAGCAAAGGCACGTATATAAGGGCTTTAGCGCGCGACATCGGCGAATCTCTCGCTTCGGGAGCGCATCTGATAGCTTTGGAAAGAACGCGGGTCGGCGACGTCACCTTAGACAAGTGTCTGACGGTCGGCGAGTTTGATTCGTTTCTGGTCTAAGCCGTCACCGAACAGTCTGAATGTGGTTTATTGTAATTGGTTTAAAATAATGTTTATTGATGATATATATATGAAACTCTCAAAATTCAAATTTGTGTTGCCGCCTGCGCTGATAGCACAACATCCGGTATCGTATCGCGACGAATCGCGAATGATGGTCGTTAATCGTGAAAAAGGAAAGATTGAGCATAAAGTGTTCAAAGACCTTATAAAGTATTTCGGAAAAGGCGATGTCTTTATAATGAACAACACGAAAGTGTTTCCCGCGCGTTTGTACGGAAACAAGGAGAGGACAGGCGCGCGAATAGAAGTCTTTTTATTGCGCGAGCTTAATCCGGACTTGCGGCTGTGGGACGTGCTCGTCGATCCGGCGCGTAAAATCCGCATCGGCAACAAGCTGTATTTCGGCGAAAACGATGCGCTTGTCGCCGAGGTGATAGACAATACGACTTCGCGGGGCCGGACGCTTCGTTTCCTTTTCGACGGCCCGCATGTCGAGTTCAAAAAGATACTGTTCGAGCTGGGCAATACTCCGCTTCCCAAGTATATTACGCGCGAATCCGAACCGGAAGACACGGAGCGTTACCAGACAATATATGCAAGCGAAGAAGGCGCCGTGGTAGCTCCGGCGGCAGGGCTTCACTTCAGCCGCGAACTGATGAAACGCCTCGAAATCAAGGATTGCAGCTTCGAGTTCCTGACCGTTCATTCCGGACTTGGAAACTATCGCGAAATAGACGTCGAAGACTTGTCCAAACATAAGATGGATTCGGAGCAG
Source organism: Tannerella sp. (assembly GCA_031289515.1). Taxonomy (GTDB): domain Bacteria; phylum Bacteroidota; class Bacteroidia; order Bacteroidales; family Tannerellaceae; genus Tannerella. Next base: position 2,761 of record JAITPH010000078.1, on the reverse strand, counting down.
ATGAGGATAAGCGCGGAGGTTGCAAACGCCGTCAATGAAGCTAAAGATAGCGGAAAGAAAATTTGCGCGGTAGGCACTTCAGTGATGCGCGCCATAGAAACGTCGGTCAGCACCGACGGACATCTAAAGGAATATGACGGCTGGACTAACAAGTTTATATTCCTGCCTTACGATTTCAGTATTGCTAACTGTATGATTACGAACTTCCATACTCCGCTGTCGTCGCTGCTTATGGTGGCGGCTACCTTTGGCGGCTTTGAACTTATAATGGAGGCATATCATGTCGCTATGAAGGAAGGATACCGCTTTTGCGCCTACGGAGATGCGATGTTGATTTTGTAACCGTAAAATTCAGGCAGTTGAATACGGTTTATTTGGGATTGGGCGCTAATATTGGAAGTAAAAGACATAATCTGATCGGCGCCGTATCGCTGATTACGGAAAGGGTAGGGTGCGTTCTTGCTCTTTCCTGTTTTTATGAGACCAAGCCATGGGGTTTCGGCTCGTCCGAAGACTTCCTTAACATGGCGGTGAAGGCCGAAACGGAATTGTCGCCTCCGGAATTGCTCGCCGAAACGCAGCAGATAGAGCGCGATTTGGGGCGAACGGGAAAGACTGTCCAGGCAAAATACGAAGACAGAATCATAGACATCGACATTCTATTGTACGACGACTTGATAATGAACGCGCCAAACCTCGTCATCCCCCATCCGCTTTTGCATTTAAGGGAATTTGTATTGGAGCCGTTGAAGGAAATAGCCCCCTACGCGATACATCCGGTCTTCCAAAAACCTGTCAAGGTACTGTATGAAATACTTATGACGCCGTCTTATGAATATTAACGGAGTTACTGATAATCCTCCGGTCGGCGATATGGCCAAGTTTGTCGATATGGACGGCATGCCCTCCGACCACTATCTCTTCTTCACCTGCGAAGCGGCCAAGATGCTGCGTGGAGCTTCAAGCAACCCACTCATTGAGCGAGGAACGCGACACGCAAATGTAATCGTTCTGCAAATCTCATTCGCGATACACGGAATCTCAATCTGTTAAAAATTCATTTCTGAAAAGTTGCGGGAAAAGTTGCGAGGACTCAAAACAAATGCTTACCTTTATGGCGTCAAAAAGGTAAGTGACGAAGATTTGCCATGGAAAGAGCAAATGCTTATATTGTTTATTACAAGAAATTCAATAAAAATTATTCGATATGAGAAACTTTATTTTAGTCGTATTAGTGAGCCTTGGCAGCTATTGTTGGGGACAAGGGAATCAATTGGAGACGATAGAACTAAGCAAATCCAACCGGTTTGAGAACGAACTTAAACTGAGTGATCTTGCCGAAGAGGTCGAGTACGTTCCTCTGGAGACAAATGAAAAGTGCCTGATTGGAAATATAATTCCCAATCCTGCGCTTACGGACGAATACATTTTTGTCGGAAACTTGCAGTTCGACCGCAAGGGGAAATTTATCAGGAGCATACATCATACAGGGCAGGGTCCGAATGAAGATTTTATAAGATGTACAGGCTATGATAAAAAGAACAGGCTGATTTACATGTACGGTAATTATCCGCCATATAAAATCATTGTTTACGATTTTAACGGCAAACTTGTCAAAAGCATCAACAATCCGTTGAAAGACGAGCCTTTTGATTCGGAAGGACAACTTTTTTTTGTTCATGGTATAATATGCGACGATAAAGGTAATCTTGTTTTGTTTCCCGATTATGAAAAAAAACAAATATTGTACAAATATGTGGTTATGAGTCCGGACGGCAAAATTATACATAAGGAAAAGAGTTATGATGTTTGTACGTTTAAGGAACGTACTTTAGAAGTATCTTCATACTATACTTCTCCGTTTTTCAGGAACGAATCGGGGTATTATCTGAGAAAAAGCTATAACGACACGATATTTCGGATTAATCCGGATTATACGTGTTCGGCGGCATACTTTATCAAACAGCAAAAACCGGTAACATTGGAAGAATCGATGAAAGCCTCTGCTTATGTAATAAACTATTCCGAACTGATCAACAGAAATACAATATATACTGTAAAGGATTCGAAGAAATATCTTTACATTGATCATGCACATAGTCCTTATGATAGGGAAAACAGAAGAATTTTTTTTTCTCTCTACGACAAGCAGACACGGCAGTTGACTGCAAATATAAAAAGGACAATACAAAACGACTGGGACGGCGGGATGGATATTGAAAACTTTTATACTTCTTATATGGAAAATTCCGCCGTGTGCTTTCCGTTACAGCCGTTCGAGATGCAAGAACAACTAACCGACGCGCATTTCACAAAGGCTGTTGCAAAATCTCCGGAGAAGAAAAAGGCATTGCAGACTTTGGTTAAAGGCCTGCTTGACGACGATAATCCGGTATTAATGATTATAAAACTGAAATGATTATGCAAGAACATCTTTTCATTTCGAGGAAGTTACTAAACCAAGTTTAGCAAAAAGGAAGAATGACGAAAGGATGTCATGTCGACCGAAGCGAAGCGTAGTGGAGACATCTATTTAGCGACACACGAGATGTCTCCACTCCGGTCGACATGACGGACACCATCCCCGTCATGTCGACCGGAGCGCAGCGCAGTGGGAGACATCTGTTATCCGACACGAGATGTCTCCGCTACGGTCGACATGACAGGATGGATGAAAAAAAGTTTGCATGGCGAAAAGCCTGTATTCATGGGGTGTTTGGGGGCTTTTAACGTTTTGTTTGAAAATTTTTTGAATAAAATT
>JAITPH010000070.1 GCA_031289515.1 Tannerella sp. | reverse complement strand
CAGGAAGACAGCACAAGGCAGGAAACGACGGTCGCAAAAAATATTATTCTCTTTTTCATCTGTATATATTTTTATGAATTGTTTTTGGAGAGCAAAGATAAGAAATATATAGAGACGAAACAAATAATTGTTGTAAACCGTCAAAATATCGGGGTAAACGGCAAATCCTGTCTTTAATCCCCTTGCCGGTCGAAGTCTCCGGACGTTGCCGCATTAAAAGCAAATCTCCTTTGTTCGGAGAAGTCTCCGGACTTCGCCGTGTTAAAAGCAAAGCTCCGGCTTTGCCATATCCTTCAAGTCCGGGGAAATACTTTCCGCGCACGCTAAAATACTTTTCGAGCATGCTAAAAATCTTTTTTATTGTTTGTAATAAGGATTAAGCCGTATGATATTATAACCGGGATACTCAATAAGTGTTATAATGCACAGGAACAGGCAAGGAACAGGCGCTTTCGCGTGGAGTTATAACTGTTTTCAACATATCTTTGATTCCAAACCGTAAAATAAACAAGGATAAACCGGCCGTCAAGTATCCCCCCGCCTGAGCGTCTCCATCTGTTCCATAAATTCCTTGCGGTAGCGACGGCCTATGGGTATTTTTTTTCGCTCGGTGATCACCTGTTTGCAGTTGAACGACTTGATTTTGCTTACCGCGACGATGAACGACTTGTGCACGCGGATAAATTCCGCTTCCGGCAGCAGGCTCTGAACCGTTTTCATCGTCATCACCGGCATGTATGTTTTGCCCGGAGTTGCAATCTTGACGTAATTGTCGAAGGCTTCGATAAACAGGATTGAAAGAAGCGGCAGCCGGATGTTCCGGTAATTGTACTTGAAGGAAATCGTCTTGTCGTCGGGCGTCTGTTCGGGAACGGCTTTCTTCGACGACGACCGGATACGCTCTTCCGCCTTGTTGCAGGCTTTCTGGAAGCGTTCAAAACCGAACGGCTTGAGCAGGTAGTCCACCACGTCCAGCTCAAAACCTTCGACGGCATATTCCTTGAAGGCGGTCGTGAATATGACCAGCGTGTTCTTGTCCAGCGAATCGGCAATGTCCATGCCCGACAGGTCAGGCATCTGAATGTCCAGAAAAATCAGCTCCGGCGACAGGAGCCGGATATAAGTCAGCGCTTCCATCGAGTCGGTATAAGCCCCAAGCAGACGGATGGAAGGAATCCGGTTGCAGTATTCCTGCAGCAGTTTCAATGCCAGCGGCTCGTCGTCAATCGCTATACAGCGCATCGTTCCAGTTCGATTTGAAGATAAACATTATAACACAGCCTGTCGTACCGGATGTTCAGCACGTAACGCTCCGGATAGGCCAGTTCCAGCCGTTTTTTGATATTTTCCAGCCCGATGCCGGACGAATCGGCAGTCAGCTTGCGTCCCGAAGGAATGGAATTGGCAATCGTAAACGCCAGAACGTTCTGTTCCACTTCGATATTCAGGCGGATAAAACAGTCCGTATGGGCGCTTATTCCGTACTTGAAGGCGTTTTCCACAAAGGGAATAAACGCCAGCGGCATGATTTGCAGGGAAGAAAAGTCGCCTTTCCGGTGAAACTGCAACTCGAACTTCTCCGACGCCCGCAAACTCTGGAGATGAATGTATTCTTCCAGCATCTTCACTTCCTTTTCGAGCGGGATGCGGCTGTGATTGCTTTCGGTCGTCACGAAGCGCAGGAAATCCGACAGCGACAGAATGGCTTCCGGCGCCTTGTCGTCCTTGCTAAGCGCCAGATAATAGATGCTGTTCAGACTGTTGAAAAGGAAATGGGGATGAATCTGCGATTTCAGAAAAGACAGTTCGGCCTGCACCATCGAAGTTTCAAGTTCCTGCAAACGCTGTTTTTCGGCATACCACTGCGAAACGGCCTTCAAACCCGTGCTTATGATAAAAACTACCAGAAACTGGCTTGAACGCGAATAAAAACCGAAGTGCCGTATCATTTCAAACTGACTCATCCGGTGAGGCATGGCGTTGCCGTCCTGCGGCATGAAGTTCGGATGTCTCGGCTGCATGTCCGGCCTGAAATGCTGCAGGCCGGAAATAAACTGATGGCGGGCAATCCACGGTATGACCAAGCAATAAACGAAACAGGCCGCCAGCGTTATCCCCAGAAAGAGAACTGTTTTTTTTCTCGACAGGAAACGCGATACGAAAATCCGGCTGTTGCAATAGAAATAGGCGATTAAAAACAGGTAGCCTATGGCAAATATCCAGGGGAACAGCGTCATTTCCGGAATCTCCGGCATCCTCTCGGTACGGTTAATGTCCGGTACGGTGACGTAAACGAAAAGCGCCCATCCGGCCAGATGGCAAACGACAAGCAGCGCTTTTTTGCTTTTGGGAAACATCATGTCCATAATTATTTTTTTTTGCTGCAAAGCTACAAAAAACATATTAATTCCGTACATTTGCGGCATAATTTTTAATTTTTATAACAATATGAAGAATACTATCATGGCAATTGGATTATCTATCGGCATTACTGCCTGTAATCCTTCGGACAGGGAGGCTGTAAATCCGTTTCTGGCGGAATATGCAACTCCGTTTGAAGTTCCTCCGTTCGACAAGATTTCTGTCGACGACTACCAACCGGCTTTCGCCAGCGCAATCGAAGAGCAGGTGAAAGAAATTGAAGCTATCACCGGCAATTCCGCCGCACCGGACTTTGAAAATACCGTCGTGGCGTTAGACCAAAGCGGCGGACTGCTCCGCAAGGTGAACTCCGTCTTTTCCGGTCTCAACAGCGCCAACACCTCCGACGCGATGCAGGCGTTGAGCCGCGAAATATCCCCGGTGCTCTCGAAACATCACGACGACATCATGCTCAATCCCGTTCTTTTCGGGAAGGTAAAAGCCGTCTACGACAAAAGGGAAAGCCTTAATCTCGACAAGGAGCAGGCTAAACTTCTCGAAGAAACGTACAAGGACTTCGTCCGCGGCGGCGCCAACCTGCCCGCCGAAAAACAGGCGCGCCTGCGTGAACTGAACAGCGAAATATCCCTGATGCAGCTTACTTTCAGCCAGAACATGCTCAAGGAGACCAACGCCTTCCAGCTCGTCGTGGACAAAAGGGAAGACCTGTCCGGTTTGCCCGAAAACCTGATAAGCGTGGCTGCCGAAGAAGCCAAAAAAAGCGGACAGGAGGGAAAATGGATTTTTACGCTTCAGAATCCGAGCGTGATGCCGTTCCTGCAATTCTCCGACAACCGCCAGCTGCGCGAAAGGATTTTCAAGGGCTACATCAATCGCGGAAACAACAACAACGAAAACGACAACAGGGAGGTCGTGAAGAAGCTCGTTTCCCTCCGGCTCGAAAAGGCGCGGATAATGGGCTTCGACGATTATGCGGCTTTCGCGCTGGAAGACCGGATGGCGAAAGATGCCGCCAGCGTTTATAAACTGCTCGACGACGTCTGGACGCCTGCCCTGGCGAAGACCAGCGAAGAAGCCGCCGCCCTCGAAGAGATGATGAAATCGGACGGTCTCGACGACCGGCTTCAGGGCTGGGACTGGCGCTATTACAATGAAAAGGTCGTGAAAGCCAGATATAATATTGACGAAAACGAAACACGTCCGTACTTCAGGCTCGAAAACGTGCGCGAAGGTCTGTTTTATGTTGTCAACAGGCTGTACGGACTTACTTTTACCGAGATAAAAGACATACCCAAACCGCACGAGGACGCGATTGCCTTCGAGTGCAGGGACGCTGCCGGCCAGCATCGCGGAATCGTCTACATGGACTACTTTCCGCGTGCAAGCAAACGCGGCGGCGCATGGTGCGGCTCTTACCGCTCGCAGACTTACAGGGACGGAAAGAAAGTTGCGCCTGTCATAACGATCGTTTGCAACTTCTCCAAACCGGCCGACGGCAAGCCTGCCCTTTTGAGTCTCGACGAAGCCAATACGATGTTTCACGAGTTCGGCCACGCGCTTCATAACCTGTTCAAGGACGTCCACTATTACGGCGTTGCAGGCGTGCCGCGCGATTTCGTCGAGTTGCCCTCGCAAATAATGGAGCACTGGGTGCTTGAGCCGGAAGTTCTCAAGGTATATGCCAAACACTTTGAAACCGGAGAAGTCATACCGCAGGAACTGGTCGACAAGATTGACAACAGCGCCCGGTACGGTCAGGGCTTCGTTACTTCCGAATACCTGCAGGCTTCTTTTCTTGATATGGACTTCCATGTTCTCCGGGAAATTCCGGCCGGCTTCGACGTCCTGAAGTTTGAAGACGACGCAATGAACAGACGCGGCGCACTGAGCCAGATACCGCCCCGCTACCGTTCCACGTACTTCAACCACACGATGGGCGGCGGCTATACTGCCGGATATTACAGTTACATGTGGGCAGAAGTGCTCGACGCCGACGCCTTCGAATCGTTCCGTGAAGCGGGCGATATTTTCGACAGCGCTACCGCCGCACGCTTCCGCGATTTCATCCTCACGCCCGGCGGCATAGACGATGCAATGATAATGTACAAAAACTTTAAAGGCAAAGACCCAAGCATCGACCCGCTCCTCCGCAACAGGGGACTGAAATGACGCCAATAGTTTTAAAGTTGAAAATTGAAAACGGCGGGTAACCGCCATTGCGGGGAACGAAGCAATCCGGACATATACAGCAATCCGGATTGCTTCGTACCTTATAATGACGAAGGACACGGCTGCGCTTGCCGTCATTGCGGGGAACGAAGCAATCCGGAAGTAGAAGTATACAGGGCGCCGGATTGCTTCGTTCCTCGCAATGACGGCAGACTGCCTTCGTTCGGCATAACGAAAGAATCTGCGCCTCGGCAGAGCTTGATTTCCGTATCGTTTGCCATAATTTCCTTCTTTTTACGATAATTTCCACCTCGTTTGCCATAATTTCCATATCGTTTGCCATAATTTCCTTCTTTTTACGATAATTTCCACCTCGTTTGCCATAATTTCCACCTCGTTTGCCATAATTTCCGTATCGTTTGCCATAATTTCC
>JAITPH010000003.1 GCA_031289515.1 Tannerella sp. | reverse complement strand
CCACTTTCATTAATGCAGGATTGGATAGAGAAAAAATGATACGGAAAAAACAGACAAAAAGAAACTTTACGGGTCCAATTATTTGGTAAATAGACCTTTCTGCCCCCCCCGTTTAACGTCTGATTACATTTATTGACATAAATGCAATCAGACATTCTCTCGCAGGATGTTAAAAAGTGGCGTAAAAACTGATTTTTATATATCATAAAGTCATTTGCCTTTTCTATTTCGCGACAAATGTAGGCATTTATTTTATCAAATAACCATTTTTTGATATTTTTTTTTGAAAAACATATTTTGCCGGAATGAAAAAACGTATACTTTTTTTTTGCAATCCTCTCAAAATGCGCTATCTTTGCTCCTCGTTTCAATATACCGAATGATATGATTAAGGAATTGTTCAACATTGCAGTCACACTGATTTTCAGGCCGGCGGACGCTTGGAAGGAACTGAACGGAAAGAAAACCGACGATAACGAATCGTTTTTGTCCGGTTTTGTCTATCCCTTTATCGGCATGATTACGATAGCTGCTTTTGTCGGCATTTTGTTCACCCGCAAGGAGTTCGACCTGCAAATAGCTTTAAAGTCCGCTATTCTTGCACTGGTTTCGTCGTTTGGAGGTTTTTTTCTCGCCGCCTGGCTGCTGAACGAGACGCTTCGCGCGATGTTTCACCGCGAAAGGAATATGAAACTTTGCCAGCGCTTCGTCGGTTATGCCTCGTCGCTGATGTTTTCCCTGAACATACTGACGAGCCTTTTGCCGGAGTTTTTTATTCTTCGCTTTCTGGTGCTGTACACGATATATATTGTCTGGGAGGGCGCTATTCCCTACATGTCGGCGACGGAATCCGAACAGCTTAAATTCGTCGGCGTTTCGACGGCGATAATTGTACTTACGCCTGTAATACTCGAACAGGCGCTTGGGATGATGATGCCCGGTTTGAGGTTGTGACTATTCCGGTTCTTCGCTTTCGGTAACCGTTTCCTTCTTCTTTCTTCTTCTGAAAATATCGTAAAGCGTGGTAAAATCCTTGCCCAGCGTTATTCCGACGCCCTGTCGCGTAAGCGATTTGGTGTTGTAGCGATATAGGTCGTTGGCATGATTGTACGCTTTCAGACTTATTTCGCCGCTTCGCGAGAGTTTATATTCGAGGTCGAACTCGCCGACGAAAGCGTTTGACTGTATGTAATTATCCTTGTATCCGAAATTTCCGTTGAAAATAAGTCTGTTGTTCAGCAACCGGCTCGAAAGCAGCATCTCTACTTCGGTATCCTTTATTCCGTCCTGACGCGAGCGAATGTTTGTGCCTATCTGCACCTTGTCGGTAAAACTGCTGAGAATGTTCGACAGCTGGGCGGAAATGGCAGAAGTGGCTACGGCGCTAAACTCGTTTGTACGAAAGTCGTTGCGCGAATAGTCCGGAGTATAGAATTTATTCAAGACCATAAGATAGATGATTTGCCGCGTCATCATGTCTTCGGTATCGATGAACGATTTCACCTGCCGTTCGAGTTCGCTGTTGGAATTGGGCAGTTCGAGGTCGAAGGTGATATTGGGATTTCGGAGCTGACCGTCAAGTTGCAAGACGCAGTTCACCGGAACATTCGTATTTGCGGTTTCCATGATAAGCGTTTCTTCGAGGTCTTGAATGTTCGCCGTCAGATTATAAATGGCGTTGATATCGAGGTTAGCCGTCATGGGGCTGCCGTGAAACGAGACGAGGCTGCCGTCGCGTATGTTGAAACGCTTGTGCAGGAGCTGTTGCAGGCTGAAATTATACGTTCCGTTCGAAATAAGGTAGTTGCCGAATATCTGTATATCGCTCAGGTTTCCGTATTGTACCTGAAGGTTTCCGCTGCCGTTGCCTTTGATGCGGTCGCCTCCGGCCGGGTCTATCATCAGCTCAAAATTTGCATCCGGCGTAGCATTGATGAGGAAGTTGAGCTGATAATCCATACCTGACCGGTCATTATCGCGTTTGACGTCGTTTTTGCCGTTACCGTTAGTTTTATTATGCGCCATGTCTTCCTTTTTATCGACGAAAGAGATGAAATCGTAATCTTCGACGGTCGAGTTTTCGAGGAAATTGAAGCCTACGGAAGTGCCTGCGGCGCTTTGCACGTTGCCTTCGACATAAAGATTTTCATCCGTACCGCTTAGCCGGGCTGTTCCGCTTGCGTATATCTGACCGTATATCTTAGGATTCGCGCGCTCGGGTACATTATATACAAGCATCTTGTCGGCTTTCACGTCTAACCCGAATCGCAAGTCTTTGAAATTGTCATGATTGAAATTAAATGTCACAGAGCCTGAATTGCCGTCTTTATCGTAGACGGCAGTGTTGTTCGTTCTGATCGAAACGGTATCGATGAAGACCGTATCGGAAAAGGAGTAAGTCGAATTTAACATTTTAATCCTCATTTTTCCGTCTTTAATATACGGATTGCCTACGACGAACATGTCCGTGAAATCGCCGTAGAGATGAACTGTTCCGTAAACAAGTCCGCTGACGCTGTCGGCAAACGCATCAAGGTATTTCTGTACAAAGGTTGCATTTATCTCGTTGGCATCGAAAAAGAGCGAAAGACCTTTTTCAGCGCCCACAGGGAAGATTTGTCCGTGAACGTCGGTAAATATCGAATCGCTTTTATAGATTGTGCCCATAATCTGTATGCCTTGCCTGTAATTATCCCATTCGCTTGATATGTTGAGCTTTCCCTGCACCGCGTCGTTGAAGGAGAAATCCTGTATTTCGAGACGCCCTTCAATAATTTTATTTCCGGGCAGGTCGCGCGCATTGGCATATCCGGTAACACGTCCGCCGAATTGCAAAACCGGTATGTTGAGAATGTCGAATATGTATTCGGTTTCAATATCGTTCAGGTCTAATCGCAGCACGTCTTTCGGACTTTCGGAAATTATGCCGTCGAGATGCAGCGACTGGTTTTCGTTTGTGATATAAAAGTTGTCCACGAAAAGCCTGCCGCCGGAAACCGTCATCGACGCCGCTCCGATGTTCCATGCGGTATCTTTCAGAATCATCGTCGATGGCTGGACGGTTATTTCGGTGCGGAGCTTTTTGTGTTCGTCGTCAATGGCGTCTTCGGCGAATAAAGCCGACGCGATTATTTCGGATTCAAATTTTTCGCTCTTGTCGTTTGTCCAGTACAGTGTCGAATATACGTTGTCTTCTTTTGCCGACGATTTCAAATTAAAGTAGTTACGGACATTTTTCTTGTTATACAGCGAGACGTCGAGCTGCATGTTTACGGTATCATTCCGGTTATCGATACGCAAATAGCCGTTTTTAAACGGAGTCTTTCCTATTCTGAACGAAGGGACGTCGGCTTCGGCAAGTATCGAGTTTGTTGCATTTTTATAATATCCGCTGATATTGGTTTTTTCGAGTATGGCAACAGGCAAATCGAGCGTATTTGAAACATGTTCGCAGTTGTCGATAGCGAGGCTGAAGTCGAAATTGTTGTTTCCGGAAGCAGTCGAATCGCCCTTTCCGATAGAATTAATCAGAGAAGGGAGATATATTCCGGCTGTTTTGCACAAGTCCCGCACGAGCGAAGAAAACAGGTATTCGCCCTTTATTTCGCCTTTTATTATATCCGACGATATTGTCAGGGCTTTAAAAGGTTTTTCGTCGATAGTCGTTTCCACGCGCAGGTCTTTTATCCGGAAACTGTCTTTTGCAGAGCTGACGGCAAGGTCTTGCACGCGGATGAAGCCGTCGAAGTCGTCGGGGTTGTTGCCTGTGAATTTGGCGTTTACGGCAAGCGATATTTCGGGATTGTCGAATTTTTCGGTCAGATGCAGTTTGTCGGGACGGAAACCGCTGACTTCCGCCATGAAGTCGAACACCGGTTTTTCTTTCTCGTTGAAGAAAAGTCCCTGTATCTCAAATTTGCCGTTAGGGTCGTTTACCTGTAACAGGCCTCCATATTCATTTTCTTTGAATTTGCCTGATACATAGATATCTCCATAGTTATAGTCTTTAAATTCCATTTCGTTTATCTGCGCGTTGAAGGCGCCGGAAACTTTTCTGCCGGTCGATTGTACGAGGTCGACTGTAGCGTTGAAGCCGACTTTGCCGAACGGATTGCCTTCGGCGAAAAGCGAATTTATCTGCAAATTCGACGACGCGACGTTGCCTTTTAGAATCATCGAGCTACCTTTGCTGCGATCGCTTCCTATCATCATATCCATCTGGATGGAGCCTACCGGCGAAGTCAGATTGCCGAAAGCGACCATATTATCGACAAATCCGGATATTTCGCCGTTGAATTTCATGTCGCCGACGTTCATTACCAACTTCGGAATCCGGATGCCGTTATTGCCGAAATTGGCGTTTATTTTGCGCAGGCCTTCCGTTGTGAGAGACAAATCTTTAATCCGGCCGAACAGATACAGTTCTTCTTCTTTATTCGCCAAGCCTTTCAAATCCATGTTTCCCGAAAACGAAATATCATTTCCGTAGCTCAAAATCAGTTTGTTGATAGAGATAGAATTGATGAACCCCGAAATATCGGCCGATATTTCCACCACGTCGGAGAAGTCTTTCAGTAACGGCATGAAAGCGGCGAAATCCTTAGGCGAAATCTTTGACGGCTCAATATTGACGGTCAGGGGCGAGTTCTCCAAGAAGCGCGAAAGGCTGT
>JAITPH010000277.1 GCA_031289515.1 Tannerella sp. | reverse complement strand
GTTTCGGCCGATTTTGTCGGTTATGCCACGAGATACACCGAAGAAGCATTCGATAACAAGATACATTGCCTCTTCATCAACGGCGCGGCCGGCAATCAGGCTCCCATTTTCAAAGACGGTGGACGGCAGGGCGCCGACGACCCGCGCAAAGCCGATTACGACTTGATAGACCGCATGGGCAAGCTCCTCTCCATCGAAACCGTTAAACTTGCAAAGGAGCTTTATCCCAATCCTTACGACCAGACAAGCATCAAGGTGAAAAGCGATTCGCTTTCATTCACCGGACGGTATGACGAGACGCAAAAGTTTAATCCGCGCTTCTCGGTCATCGTGCTGAACGACCGCTACGTCATCTCGGCCGTCTCCGGCGAGTTTTTCGTCAAATTCCAACTCGACTGGAAAAAGGAAATATCGCAATACGGCTTGACGCCCTTCTTCTTCGGATACACGTCCGGAGGCGGTCAGTCTCCCGGATATGTCGCCGACGTCAGGTCTGCCGCTTTGGGCGGATACGGCGCCGACTGGGGCGGACGACTGATTGAAATCGGAGCCGGCGAACGGATTATGGTGAAGCAACTCGAAAACTATTACCGTTTGATCGGTCTGGTACGCACTCAACCCGGCCCGAGCGAACACCGCCTCGACGACGGTACGGTTATTCCTTAGATGATAATATTTAATGATTATCCGCAATACATCCTATCTCTGCATTCCCGACGGAATGCAGAGAATAGGGTAAAATTCATTTTCTACCGAGCGATACATCTCTACGAGATATGCGGATAATCATTTAATATTTTCGGAATGATAATTTTTTTTATAACTTTGCGTGATAATAAACTAAATAAAATTGAACGATGAAAAAGTCTTTTGTATTCGCTTGCGGACTCGTATTGTGTTTGTCCGCGTGTTCCGAACGGCAGTCTCGATACGCCTATCGGAATCCTGATTTGTCTCTTGAAGACAGGGTTAATGATCTGGTAAGCCGTATGACGCTCGACGAAAAGGTCGGCCAGATGGTAAACAATGCGCCGTCCATCGAACGCCTGGGCGTTCCGGCATACAACTATTGGAACGAAGCCTTGCACGGCATCGCTCGCAGTCCCTATCCGGCTACTTCTTTTCCGCAGGCTATCGGCATTGCCGCTACCTGGGATACGCAGTCTGTACTCCGTATGGCGGACTATATCTCCGACGAAGGGCGGGCTATCTATCACGATGCGACCCGGAAAGGGAAAACGGGGATTTTTCTCGGACTGACATACTGGAGTCCCAACATTAACATATTTAGAGACCCGCGATGGGGCAGGGGACAGGAGACTTACGGCGAAGACCCTTTCCTGACGGCTACAATCGGCTCTTCTTTCGTGAAGGGATTGCAGGGCGACGATCCGGTCTACCTGAAATCGTCAGCCTGCGCCAAGCACTACGCCGTGCATAGCGGGCCCGAATGGAACAGGCATACCTACAATGCCGAAGTAAGTAATTTCGATTTGTGGGATACCTATCTGCCCGCATTCCGTGAATTGGTTACCGAAGCGGACGTTAGCGGCGTGATGTGCGCCTACAATGCCTATTTCGGTCAGCCTTGTTGCGGCAGCGATTTGTTGATGATGGATATATTGAAGAATCAATGGCATTTCGACGGTTATGTAACATCGGACTGCGGCGGCATACAGGACTTTTTCCAAACGCACAAGACGCATCCCGATGCAGCCGCAGCCGCAGCCGACGCCGTATTGCACGGCACGGACTGCGAATGTGCGGGCAACGGCGCATATCAGGCTTTGGCAAAAGCCGTAGCAGACGGACTGATCACGGAAGAAGCGGTAGACGCTTCGCTGAAAAGGCTTTTCAACATCAGATTCCGGATGGGAATGTTCGACCCGGACGACCGCGTGCCTTATGCCCAAACGCCGGTTTCAGTACTTGAATCGCCGGAACACAAAGCGCACGCCTTGAAAATGGCGCAACAGTCCATCGTTCTTCTGAAAAACGAAAACAACCTGTTGCCGCTCAACCGGAGTACGGTCAGGAAAATCGCAGTAGTAGGCCCGAATGCCGACAGCGAAAGCGTATTGCTGGCAAACTATTACGGCTATCCGACCGAAATAACGACGCTTCTGGAAGGCATCCGCGCAAAAGCCGGAAACGCAATAGAAGTCGTGTACGAAAAAGGCGTCAATCTGACCGACGACTGGGTGTTTACCTCCCGCTACGACGGACAATGCTTCGCTTATGACGGACAACCGGGCTTCAAGGCAACCTACTATCAGAATACGAAACGCGAAGGCGACCCGGTTCTCTCCCGCGTGGAAGCGCAGGTGAACTATTGCTGGGGCGACGGACAGGACATTGCCGACGGCCTCATTGCACGCCAGATGTCTGCCGTATGGACGACCGTCTTTACGCCCAAGGAAAGCGGACAGGTTTGCTTCGAACTCGCAGCCGACGACTGGGCGGAACTGTACATCGACGGCGTGAAGCAGGAAAAGACAGGCAAAATCAACGCTTATTATCTGCTGAACGCGGAAAAGGGTAAAGGCTACAAGCTGGAAATAAACTACAGCCAGTATGCGGATAATGCGGAGATAAACCTTGATATGGGCAACCTCAAAAAAGCGAATGTGCTTGAGACTGCCGCATCGGTGAAAGACGCCGACGTGATCATTTTTGCCGGAGGCATATCGTCGAAGGTGGAAGGCGAAGAGATGGGCGTAGTCATTGAAGGTTTCAAGCGCGGCGACCGCACGTCAATCGACCTTCCGTCCGTGCAGAAAGACATGCTGAAAGCGCTGAAGGCAACCGGAAAGCCGGTCGTATTCGTGCTGATGACCGGCAGCGCTATCGGTCTGGAATGGGAATCGCAGAATCTGCCGGCAATCGTCAACGCATGGTACGGCGGACAGGCAGGAGGACAAGCCGTTGCCGACGTCCTTTTCGGCGACTACAATCCCGCCGGACGTTTGCCTGTAACGTTCTACAAAATCGTCGACGACCTGCCCGATTTTGAAGATTACAGCATGGCAAACCGTACATATCGCTATTTCAAGGGCGCTCCAATCTATCCCTTCGGTTACGGATTGAGCTATACAACCTTCAGGTATGCAAATCCGGAAACAAGCGACGCCGGAGCCGGTTTGCCGCTCAAGGTAAAAGTGAATGTGACGAACAGCGGCGATAAGGACGGCGAAGAAGTCGTACAGCTCTATCTGTCGAATAAACGCGACTTTACAACGCCTGTCCGCGCTCTGAAGGGATTCAGGCGGATATATCTGAAGGCCGGCGAATCGCAAACGGTTGAATTTACCCTGACGGAAAAGGAACTGTCGGTAGTCAATGCCGAAGGACAATCCGAGCCGATGAAAGGCGACGTCGTACTCTCTGTCGGAGGCGGGCAACCGTCGGTCGCCGCCATCTCCGGCGGACAATGCGTACAAAAAACCGTCATACTGTAAATATTCCGGACATGACTTCAAAAATTTCATACATCTGCTGTCTTGCGTTATGGGCGGCGACAATTTGCGACCTGTCGGCGCAAACCAACTCGAAGGAGCGCATCGACGCCATTTTTTCCGGAGAGAAAACATGGAAGGAAATGGCGGCGACGGCGACGAATACCGTTGCATTGAATCCGCTTCAACCGAGCCGGACCGTGACGACAAGTTCCTTAACGACCCGCGCGGCTATATGGGGCGGCGCCGACAATATCACCGTCAGTATGCTTAAAACCGACATAATAGACCGGCGCTACATCGATCGCGACCATTTTACGATGGACGACGTGATGGAAGCGGCATATTCCGAAAAGAACAAAGACTTGAACGACATGCCGATGGCGGGAATGACACGTCCGTCGTTTTTCTCGCTCGACAAGCGGGGAGGGCGTTACAATCACGGTCTCTGGAGCGAAGTATATCCTTTCCCCTGCCAGAAATCGGTCGGACAGATAATTATCAAGTCGCCCGACTTCAAGGGAATCGCCCAGCCGGTCGCCGTGGAGCATCTGAAAAACGGCGAAATCGCTATCCGGCTCGAAAACGGCGACAGGAAACTGAATATAGGCTATCTTCTTTCGATGGAGAAGAACGTTACGGCTATCGACCTGGATTATGAAAATCTGGAAAACAGCGTCACTTTGCGCCTCTTTCGCAATCTTGATCAGGGACACCGGCGTTACATGGAAGAGGACGGCACGTACAAGAAAGCGGTTGTATTCCAGCCTGCAGACATCAACGAGCCTCCCGATTATTACGATTTCGAGGCGGACAGGGACAGGAACGGCGTTTTCGAGCCGCCGACGTACGGTACGGACGGACGTTTCTTCTGGATTCATCAGGTATTTCCGGCCGAAGAAACATTCCCGCAAGGCTTTCGCTACGTCATGATGGCGATGGTATCCGATGCGCAGTACGATTTTGCCGGACACGACCTCCAAAAGGATTTGGGCACGAAACCGGTTATCCCGCGCGACAATCAGGGCTTTCTGATGGTGCCCAACATTCGCACGATGACGCACCCGGAAATGACGGAACTGGAAGCGCTCACCTATTCGTATGTATCCGGCGCTCCGGGCGTAGCCGTGGACGCGACGCTGAAAACGCCGAAAAACAGGAAGGGAAAGGCGCGACTGTACGTAGCCATAGCGACCGTGAACGAATCGCCAGACTACATGGAACGTGCAAAGCAAATGCTCGTCGAGGCGGAAAAACGGAGTTATAAAGGTTTGGCAGCCGAAAACAAAGCCTGGTACGACAAACTCTACGAGAAACGCGAAAACGGCCGCATCCTGCTCGGCAAGACGCGGGAAGAAAAGGATCAGACCTCCGGCAGTTTTTTCAAGGACGTGTATCGCAGCTGGACTACCGGGCATTTGGGACAAAGTTTCCCCGATCCGGGTAAATACGAAGGCAGCGCGAGTTACGCCGCCTTTGATCTGGATATACAGAACTGGCATTCGTTGCCGTGCTACAATGAACTGTTTACCGAAGGACGCTTTTTCATGCGCAACCAGTACGAGCCGAAAATACAGTGGCCCCGGTTAGTCTCTCACTGGCACGAGACGCTGAAGGAAAAGGCGCGGGTGAAATTCGGACTGCCCGGCATGACTATTGCGCACGGCTATCTTCCGGCAGCGCGGCAAAGTCCGTGGTATGTAGAAAATGCCGTGCTGGACTTCACGATGGAAGTTCCCGGACAGATAATGAAAGTGATATGGAACTTTTGGGACTATACCGGCGATGAAGCGTTCCTTCGCGACACCTGCTATCCGCTGCTCAAAGACCTTGCCATATTCTATGAAGCCTTTGCTCGTCGCGGATGGGACGGCAAGGTTTACAACCTTGAGCCGACGGTCGAAACCGAAGGCTACGGCATATCCTACCGGATGGAATATACGCGCAACAATACCGGAGCAATAGCGATGTTCCGGAAAACGCTCAATCTGGCGATAGAAGCGGCGAAGTATCTGGACGTCGACGCGAATCTGATTCCCGGCTGGCGCGAAGTGGCCGACAATCTGGCGCCGTATCCCCTGTTTCGCGTCGAATCGGGAGAGATTCTCGGCGCCAACGAAAAAGCCTTTCCCCGCTATACGCGCGGCGACCACGGCATGTATCCGGGATTCTATCCGGTCACGCTTGCCGACGAAATCACGCTTGACAGTCCGGCGGAAGAAAAGGAACTTGTATCGCGGACGGCCGACGTCGTCGGACATGGAAATAATGTAGCCGCCTATGTTCTTGTGGGCAAAGGCAGGGACGACGTGCCGCGCCGCTATGCCTACGGAGCGCAGCGCATCGAGGGATACGGCATCCTGACATCCCAGATTAACGCCGTTCCCGAACGGTTGATGAACAGCCGGTCGGGGCGTATACATTTGTTTCCGGCAGTTCCCGACTGGACGGTAGCGGCGTTTCGCAACTTCCTTGCGCGGGGCGGCTTTGAAGTGAGTGCATACAGAGACGGCGAAGGCGGCGTACAGGCCGTCACCGTGAAGGCGCGCCGCAGCATTCAGCTTCAACTGATGAATCCGTGGACAGATAAAAAACCGGTCGTGACGGACATTGCAACAGGCAAAAAAATATCCTACACGATGGACGCCTCAAACGGCGAATGCATAGTCTTCCCCGCCGAAGCCGGACATACTTACAGCTTTGATTTATAATTGAAAGTTGAAAAGAATGAAACAGAAATGAAAGTAATGCAACTGTGAATCCAAGAGTATTAAAGGTAAAACCGGAAGACGGTTACACACTTCGAGTATGGTTTATGAATGGAAAAGCGGGTATATTCGATGTCAAGCCCTATTTGAACTGCGAGGTGTTTCTCCCTTTGAAAGACCCTTTCGTATTCAAATCCGTAACGTCCGTTTCCGGGTACTGTACAATGGAAAAACGAAGCCGACCTTTGTCCGGATACGATATATCTTGACAGCATAAAAATTTGAAAGTTGCGCGGAGAATACAAGGATTTGCAATTCGCAAAAGGCGGGATTGCAAATCCTTGTATTTCCATTGTGCAGGATTGCAAATCCTGCGAGACGGAAACGAAGCAATCCAGCTTCAATAATTGACAATTGATAACTGAGATTGACGGACGTCATTGCGAGGAACGAAGCAATCCAGCGCCCTGTATATCTTCCGGATTGCTTCGTTCCTCGCAATGACGGCAAGCGTAGCCGTTTCCTACGTCATTTTTCCTGTTTGCAAAACTTGTTTAGTAATTTTCTCGCAATGACGGTTTTGATTCCCTTCTTTTGGAGGGGGCGGAGGTGGGTGGGGTGGTTCATTCCGGAGTGAGAACCACC
>JAITPH010000063.1 GCA_031289515.1 Tannerella sp. | reverse complement strand
TAACACAGGGCGCCGGATTGCTTCGTTCCTCGCAATGACGGCCAGCGCAGCGGTTTCTTTCGTCATTTTTCCTGTTTGCCAAATTCGTTTAGTGACTTTCTTGCAAAGACGGAGTAGGGGAGTTCCCGCAAATGACGGAAAACATAAAAAATCCCGTATATATTTCGCTGTTACGATTTTTATTTGTAGTTTTGCTGCAAAATAGCATGGCATAATGGCAAAGAAGAAAGATACGGCGACCGAAACCAAAGCCCCGTCGGTTTTTATGAATCCGCTAACGGATTTCGGCTTCAAGAAGATATTCGGCGACAGGGAGTTGATGATAAATTTCCTGAACGACATGATTCCCAATGCGCGGATCAAGGAGATTCAGTATCGGCCGACCGAGCAGATGGAATGGGAAAGTCGCAAGGCGGTTTACGATTTGCTGTGCACGAACGAGGCTGACGAGTATTTCATAGTCGAGATACAGCGTGCCAAGCAGACATTTTTTGCCGACAGGGCGCTGTTTTACTCATCGTGCATGATACGCAAGCAGGCGCCGTCGGGCAAGAAATGGAACTTTGAACTGAAAGCCGTGTATGTTGTGGCGATACTGAATTTCAACCTTTCGGAGACGGACAGCGATCATCAGATATTCGAGCGCATATCCCTGATGAACGAGCGGACAATGGAGCCGTTTTCCGACAAGTTGCGGTTTATATACATTCAGTTGAAGAATTTTACGAAGACGCCGGAAGAACTGGAATCGCCTGTCGATTACTGGCTGTACTCGCTTCGGCATCTGGAGAAATTGGATGACAAGCCGTTGGCAGTTCAGGGACGTATATTTGAGAGATTGTTTCACATAGCAAGAATAGACAAACTAAACAGTGAAGAGATGGAAACTTACAATAGAAGTGTTTTGGAATACGACGACGTCATGGACGCCGTTCAGTATGCGACCATAAGCGGCGAGAAACGCGGCGAAAGGCGTGGCGAGAGGCGTGGCGAGAAACGCGGTGAGATGCGCGGCATAGTCATAGGTAAAGATCTTGGCATAAATATAGGCAGAGATCTCGGCATAGCCATAGGCAAAGACCTTGGCATAGGCATAGGCGAGAAGCAGGGCGAATACAAAAACGCCATAAAATTCGCTTATAAATTGAACACAAAAGGTACGCCGATTGCCGAAATATCGGAATTGACCGAGCTGTCACTGGAAGAATTGAAGAATATCCTTGGGGAGTGTTGATTCTTACAATGACGAAACGCGCAAATGCTATGCCAATAAAGGGCAGTCTGCCGTCATTGCGAGGAACGAAGAAATCCGGGAATATACAGGGTGCCGGATTGCTTCGTCCCTCGCAATGACGGCAAGCGCAGACGGCAGGCATAGCGGTTTCCTTCGTCATTCTTCCTGTTTGCCAAACTTGTTTAGTAATTTTCTTGCAATGACGGCGGGCAATGGATGAGAGAAATAAAGTAACTTTAATAAAAGTATATAATCTTATGAAGAGAATTTTTTTGTTTTTTATTTTGGGATTGCTGACTTGTTCGTATGTAAGCGGACAGTCATTTAAGGAAGATGTCGCGAAGGCTTTGAATGCGAAAAACATGATAAAAGCCGAATCGATACTCAAAGCTTGGGATCTTGCGGATGCAAACGACCCTGAACTCTATGTCTCGTACTTTAACTTCTTTACCCTGAAAAGTCAGGAAAAGGACGCAAATAACCCCGATAAAGAGTTTGTGAAAAAAGCTTTGGAGTTTATTGCCGAAGGCGTTGAACGCTTTCCGACACGGTTTGATATGCGGATAGCAGAGATTTACATGCTTGCAAAAATCAAGGATTTTGAAACACTGACTTCAAAAGTTATCAACATGATTGATTACTCCAAGAAGATCGAAAATAATTGGAAAGGCGAGGATTTCAGATTGGTAGGCAGTCCATTCGAAATGTTGGAAGGCTCGGTGCTCGATTTTCAGGGCAGACTGTATGCCGAAGACAATCCTGCTCTGTATCAAAATATTGTCCGGATTTCCGAAACGATGCTGAAACACTATCCGAAACATGTCCAGAGCATGTTGAACCTGTCTACGGTCTATATCTCCGAAAAAAAATACGACAAATCGATAGATATTCTTAAAAAAGCGACTGAGATTGAGCCGTCTAACGCTATTCTGCTCTATAATCTCGGTTATGTTTACGGAGTCAAGGAAGACAAGGGAAATGCAAGGAAATATTTTGAACTTTCGGTAGCCAATTGCACCCCGAAAGAAGCAGAACTGAAGGAAGCGGCGCAGAAGCAACTGGAACAGATCAAGTGAGAAATGTAACCGTTTCTCGCGATGAAGGTCGCGATGAAAGGAAAGAAAAATTATGAATTATGAATAAATGAAATATGTCGCAAATATATATACCTACAGAGCTTGGAACTGAAAAAATCGGCAAACTACTTCGCCAATATTCCGTTCCGGCTATAATAGCCATGACTGCGGCGTCGCTCTATAATCTGGTGGACAGCATATTTATAGGGCACGGCGTGGGCGCTTTGGCGATTTCGGGATTCGCAATAACTTTCCCGCTTATGAACATTGCCGCCGCTTTCGGCTCGTTAGTCGGTGTCGGCGCCGGTACGCTCATCTCCGTAAGGCTCGGCCAGAAAGACTACGGAACGGCACAGCGAGTGCTTGGAAATGTCTTCATTCTCAACATCGTTATCGGTCTGCTGTTCTCGTTTTTCTCGTTGATTTTTCTTGACCCCATATTGTATTTTTTCGGCGCAAGCGAAAATACTGTCGTATATGCCCGCGAATACATGATAATCATTCTGCTCGGCAATATTGTCACGCATCTGTATCTCGGATTGAATAGCGTACTGCGCTCGTCCGGACATCCCAAAAAGGCGATGACGCTTACGATCACGACGGTTATACTTAATACAATCCTCGATCCGATATTCATTTTTGTATTCGATTGGGGAATACAGGGAGCGGCTGTCGCGACGGTTTTGGCACAATTGGTGTCGCTCGTCTGGCAGTTCAGGATTTTCAGAAACAAGAACGAGTTATTGTATTTTCATAGAGGCATCTTCAAGCCGGATTTCCGTATTGTCAAGGACATGCTTTCTATCGGATTGGCGCCGTTTCTGATGAATATGGCTTCGTGCGTTATAATAATCATCATCAATAACGGACTTAAAACTTACAGCGGCGACCTTGCGATAGGCGCTTACGGCATTGTCAATCGCGTTTCGTTCATGTTTGTAATGATAGTAATGGGGCTTAATCAGGGAATGCAACCGATAGCCGGATATAACTACGGAGCAAAACAGACGTCGCGAGTGCTTGAAGTGCTGAAACTTACGATAATCTTTGCCACGATTGTGACTACGTCCGCATTTGTGGTAGGCGAGTTTTTTCCGGAACTTGTTACGCGCATGTTTACGAGCGACGAGGAACTTATCGGACTGTCGGTCTACGGATTGCGTATTTCGGTGATGTTTTTCATGCTTATAGGCGCGCAGATAGTAATAGCGAACTTCTTTCAAAGCATAGGCATGGCGGGAAAAGCCATTTTCCTGTCGCTTATAAGGCAAGTGATAGTGCTGATACCGTGTCTCATCATACTGCCGCGATACCTTGGCGTAGACGGCGTTTGGATCAGCATGCCGGTGTCCGACTTTGCGGCAGCCATCGTTTCGACGGTAATGATTATTCAGCAAATACGTAAATTTAAATCCGACAAAATATGATTATCACAATAGGCAGACAGTTGGGAAGCGGTGGGCGCGAGATAGGGAAAAAGCTATCGGAGGCGTTGAACATGGCTTATTACGACAAGGAACTGATAGAAATAGCCGCTAAGGAAAGCGGAATGAGCAGGAAACTTTTTGAAGAGGCGGACGAATGTACGCGAAAAGCTTTTCCGGGAAGTTTCTTCGGCACGCGGTTTCCGTTATTTGGCGAGGGAACGATGGCTTACAGCGGATTGTCGAACGAATTGCTGTTCAAGATACAAAGCGACGTTATCCGCAAACTTGCCGACGTGCAGCCGTGCGTTTTCATAGGCAGATGCGCCGATTACGTGTTGCGCGACCGGAAAGATTGTCTGAACGTCTTTGTAAGCGCAAACGACGAAGACCGGATAAATCGCATCATAAGCTACGGAAACGGCGAAATACCGGTCGAGAAAGCCCGATACCTGATAGAGAACGTAGACAAGAAAAGGGCTGCGTTCTATAATTACTACACGAATAAGACGTGGGGAAAGGCATCGAGCTATCATATTTGCCTCAATTCGTCGGTTTTTGGCGTCGACGGAATCGTCGCCTTGTTGGAAGAAATGAGAAAAATAATCATGTAACGTTCCGGGGAAGGCCGGCGAGCGCTGCGACGAGAGCGGAAACGTCCTCCTCGCGCGAAGCCCAGCTTGTGCAGAAACGCACGGCCGTGTGAGTCGCATCGACATTTGCCCATTGCTCGAAGGCGAAATTCGCGGATAAATAGTCGATTTGTTCCTTTGAAAGTATCGGAAATTGCTGATTGGTCGGCGATTCGGAATAAAACGGAATGTTGCAGGACAGGAAAGCGTCGCGTATCTTCATCGCCATTCGTATTGCGTGAGCGGATATTTTGAAATAAAGTCCGTCCTTGAGAAGCGTCTCGAACTGAATGCCGAGCAACCGGCCTTTTGCCAACATGCCGCCGTTTTGCTTGATGAAATATCTGAAGTCCCGCTTCAGGCTGTCGTTGGTTATGACAACCGCTTCTCCGAACAAAGCGCCCACCTTCGTGCCGCCGATATAAAAAATGTCGCACAAGCGTGCAATATCATCCATTCCGAAGTCGCAACCCGAAGCCGTCAATCCGTATCCGAGCCTTGCGCCGTCGAGAAACAACGCCAAATCATTGTCCCGGCAAACGCGGCCGAGCTGCTCCAATTCATTTTTGCAATAGATGGAACCGGTCTCGGTAGGATTTGATATATAGACCATTCCGGGTTGAACTATATGCTCGTGATTAGCATCCGCCCAATGCGATTTGACGGCTTGTTCGACCTGCGAAGCCGATATTTTTCCCGCGACGGCAGGCAATGCAATAACCTTGTGGCCGGTCGACTCGACAGCGCCTGTTTCGTGGACGTTGATATGTCCGGTTTCAGCGGTCAAAACTCCCTGATGCGGGCGCAAAACGGAGGCGATGACGGTTTTGTTAGCCTGCGTGCCTCCCACAAGAAAGTGCACGTCGGCCGACGGACAACCGCAAAGACGGCGTATAATGTTGCGGGCGTTTTCGCAATGTTCGTCCTCGCCGTAGCCTTTAGTTTGCTCAAAATTGGTCTGTATCAGACATTCTAATATCTGCGGATGAGCGCCTTCCGCATAGTCACATTCAAATCGTATCATAATATTTATTTTTTCGATGCAAAAGTACATGTTTTTTTTCAAAAAAAAGTATTATTTTTGCACCTGATTTAGTAACAAAATAATTAGGACTTATGAAAAGAGTATTTTTATTGTTTGCAGTAGCTGTTGTATGCAGCCTTGTGTCATGTTCTTCCGCCGGTACAAAGTCGGAATTGAAGACGGATATCGATTCCGTTTCGTATTATTTCGGGATGTCGCGTTCCGAAGGTATAATGGATTATCTCACGATGCAGGCGGGTATCGATACCGCCTATATAGACGAATTTTACAAGGGTTTTAGAGCCGGAATAAAGAAGTCCGATCCCGGAGATGTGGCTTATCTTGAGGGTATGCGCATCGCTCAGATGATTAACAACCAGTGGATCAAAAACATCAACAACGAGATTTACATGGAGGATTCGAGCCGTTCGGTGAACGGAAAACTTGTTCTTGCCGGTTTTTATCATGGCATCCGTTCGAGGGATAACATGAGGATAATGCAGGCGCAGACTTACGCTCAGGTTAAGATAGCCGAGGTTAAGGAGAATTTCAAGAAGGAAAAGTATGCCGAAAGTATCGCCGCCAACGAGAAATATCTCGCCGATAACAAAAGCCGCGAAGGAGTAAAAACGACAGAGAGCGGGCTTCAATACAGGATAATAACCGAAGGCGTCGGCGAACTGCCGGAAAAGACGTCGAAGGTGAAGGTGAACTATCGCGGCACGCTCATCGACGGCACGGAATTTGACAGTTCGTATAAGAAAAACGAGCCTGCCGGCTTCCGTGTTAATCAGTTGATAAGAGGCTGGTCGGAAGCGCTGACGATGATGCCTGTCGGCTCGAAATGGGAACTGTGCATCCCGCAGGAACTGGGATACGGCACAATGGGGCAGGGGAACGACATCCCGCCTTATTCGACATTGATATTCGAGGTCGAACTGCTTGAAATAGAAAAATAAGGAGGCGAAAGCCTTACGCGGGAGCGTCTTTGCGACCTGTAAGCAATGACGCTCCCGCCAACTTGACGAGGTTAAGCGCCAATAGGATGTAGGCAATCCATGATTCGCTTGCGTCTTTAAGACGTGTCTTGATGCGGTTTAAACCGTATCCGGTTTTTAATTGCAACAAAATATGATATTATGTCAAAAAATGGGTCCCGACGACAATCCGGTTGTGATAGTCGCGAAGCTAAAGAAATGAATAATGATTATCCGCATCTTGTCCTAACATCTCATAGAGATGTATCGCTCGGTAGAATAGGACGTATTGCGGATAATCATCAAATAAATTTTGTTAGAGACGGACTCCTTGCCGGATTCTTGAGATAAGTGTAAACGATGCCTTTCTCTGTGAGCATCGCCCGCGTGCAATAAATCCGATCTGCCAACATCTTGCGCGAATAGAAGCCAAATCGCTTTTGTACGATTCTTACGGATTGCTTCGTTCCTTGCAATGACGAGGATGTCGGCTTTTGGCGACCCTATCTTACAGCAGAGCTTTTTTGAAGATTGCTTCTACTTCGTCGGGGAAAATGCCGCCTTCGTGCAGTTTTTCTCCGTCGATGTAGAATGTCGGGACGTAGTAGTAATCGAACCGGTCAGCCAGTTCGGGTTGTTCTGTCTCTTCTATCATTTCTATTTCTATGTCTTTGTATGCGTCCTGCTTTTGCAGCTCTGCCATGTACGACAGCGCTTTCTTGCAAAACGGACAATTTGTCTGGTAGAATAATGTTATTTGTTTCATATAATGTTTGTTTTAATCAATTAGTACAAAATCAAGTTGTTTGCGTTGAAGGTTTGCCTGAGCTATTTTGACCGTCACCTTGTCGCCCAGACTGTAAATGTATTTGTGACGCTTTCCGCGCAGGCAATAGTTCTTTTCGTCAAATTCGTAGTAGTCGTCGCTGAGATCGCGCATCGGTACAAGCCCTTCGCATTTGTTTTCGTTCAGTTCGACGTACAAGCCCCATTCGGTGACGCCGGAAATGACGCCGTCGTAGATTTCTCCGATTTTATCGCTCATAAATTCGACCTGCTTGTATTTGATGGAAGAACGTTCGGCGTTTGCGGCAAGCTGCTCCATCGACGAACAATGGTCGCACAGGTCTTCATATTTCTCGTCGGTCACGCTTCTGCCGCCCTTCGTGTAGCGTTCGAGCAACCGGTGCACCATCATGTCGGGATAGCGTCGAATTGGCGACGTGAAATGGGTATAGAAGGGAATCGACAGTCCGTAGTGGCCGATGTTATGGGTCGAGTATTTCGCTTTTTGCATCGAGCGGATGGCAAGCGTTTCGATGAGATTTTGCTCCGGCTTGCCTTTGGCTTTATCCAAAACGGAATTTATGCTTTTTGTTATTTCGCCTTTGCCGCCCGTTCTCTTTAACTTGTAGCCCATGCGTCCGATAAATTCGGCGAAGTTCTGCATTTTATCGGGGTCAGGCTGTTCGTGGATGCGGTAAACAAAGGTCTTTTTGCTTTTGCCTTTCGGCGTTTTGCCGACAGCTTCGGCTACGGTGAGGTTTGCCAAAAGCATAAATTCTTCGACCAGATGGTTTGCTTCTTTTGATTCCTTGAAATATATGCCTGTCGGTTTGCCTTTGTCATTGATGTCGAATCTCACCTCGACGCGCTCAAATTCGACTGCGCCGTTTCCGATTCTGCGGCTTCTGAAAATCTTTGCCAGTTCATTGAGTTTCAGTATTTCATCGCTGTAATCTCCTTCGCCGGTTTCGATTATGTCCTGAGCCTCTTCGTAGGTAAATCTGCGGTTGCTTCTGATGACTGTACGCGCGATTCGGGAAGCGAGTATTCCGGCTTCTTCACTTATCTCGAAAACGACCGAATAACAGAGTTTTTCTTCATCCTGACGAAGCGAACACAGCTTGTTCGATAGCCTTTCGGGAAGCATCGGGATTGTGCGGTCTACGAGATAAACCGACGTTGCGCGCTCAATCGCTTCCTTGTCGATAATATCATCCGGCTTGACGTAATGCGTGACGTCGGCGATATGCACTCCGACTTCCCAATTTCCGTTTTTATTCTTGCGAAGCGACAGGGCGTCGTCGAAATCCTTGGCATCTTTCGGGTCGATTGTAAAAGTCGTTACTTCGCGGAAATCTTCACGTTCGGCGAGGTCTTCCTCCGTTATTTCTTCGGAAATCCTGTCGGCTGCCTGTTCCACTTTTTGCGGGTAGACGTAAGGTAATCCGAACTCTGCAAGGATAGCGTGCATCTCGGTAGTATTCTCGCCCGACGTTCCAAGCACGTCGATGACTTCGCCTATCGGATTTTTGGCTTTATCGGGCCATTCTACTATTTTGACGACTGCCTTGTCGTTGTTTTTGCCGCCGTTAAGGCTTCCCTGCGGAATGAAAATGTCGTTTGCCAGCGTCTTGTCCTCGGTTATAAGGAAAGCGTAATTGTGATTGATTCTGATTGTACCGACGAATTTTCTGTTTTTGGCATCTACAATTTCCAGAACTTCGGCTTCCGGCATCAATCCCTTGATACGCGCCAAAATCTGCACGCGCACGATGTCGCCGTCCATTGCATGACCGGAATTGCGCTCCGCCACATGAATAGGCTCGCCGCCGTCTTCGGGAATTAAAGCGTTCTTGCCGTTGCTGCGACGCTGAAATGTTCCTGTTGCTATCGTTCCCAGATTGTTGTAACGGAAGCGTCCGCGTTCAAGCTCGACCAGTATGTCGTCGTCGACAAGAGAGTACATTATCTCCAGCGCCTGTATTTTCTGAACTTGCGCTTCTATGCCTATTAACTTGCTGATTTGCTTATAATTGTATACCGATTTGGGATTGCTCTGAAACAGGTCTATGACGGCTTGTGTCATTTGAGTCTTTTTCATGCGTTTGCTTTTTCCCGAAATCTCCTTTTTTGCCGATTTGTTTTTGTCCGAGTCTGCTCTGTTATTGCGGGCTTCGTCTCTTTTTCTACTCATTATTTAAACGTTTTATTTTTATATCACCTGATATAAGACGTTGCAAAAGTACGTTTTTTTTGTGATATGTGTGTGATAATTGCAAATTTTCAGTACTTTTGTATGAAATAAGATGACTGTTCGCGTATGAAAAAGAAAATACTTGTGACATACAACATGTTCCGCGAGGGTTTTGTCGAGTTGGAAGAAAAGTACGACACGACATTTCCTTCGGGAGATAAAGACCTCGGATATAACGAAGTTATGGAGATAATACCGGAATACGACGCTTTGTGTCCGATGTTCGATTTTCCGGTGAATAAGGCGTTGATTGACAGGGGAAAGAAGTTGCGGATTGTCGCCAACTATGCGGTGGGCTATAACAATATTGATGTGGTCTACGCATTGGAACGCGGTCTGACGGTGGCTAATACTCCGGGTCCGACAACCGATCCGACGGCAAATATCGCTCTCGCCCTGATAATCGACACTGCGCGCAGAGTGACCGAGTGCGACCGCAAACTGCGTGCCTTGGGCAAAAACATGAAAGTCGGCGTGCTCGAAAATCTCGGCTTGCCGGTTACCGGGGCGACGCTCGGTATCATTGGCATGGGACGCATCGGGAAAGCGCTCTGCCGGAGGGCGCTGGCTTGCGGAATGAAAGTGATTTATCATAATCGCCGACGGTATGATTTGGATGAAGAAGCTGCAACTGGCGCTCAATACGTTACTTTCGATTCGCTGCTCGAAACGGCTGACTTTGTATCCGTCAATGCGCCGTATACGCCTGATACATATCATATTATAGGCGAGAGGGAATTGAACATGATGAAACCGACGGCCATTCTGATAAATACTTCACGCGGTCAGCTGGTCGACGAGAAAGCGCTTGTCGGAGCTTTGAAAGAAGGCCGTATCCATGGAGCAGGACTGGATATGTTCGAGTTTGGCGACCATCCTTCCGATGAACTGCTCTCAATGGAAAACGTGACGCTTACGCCGCATATCGGGACGCAAACTACATTTTCGCGCATCGAAATGGCTAAGGCGGTTAGTAATAATGTTATAGGATTCTTCGAAAACGACCGCCCGATAAACAGAGTATTAAGTCCTTAAAAATGATTCATATATGAACGCATCTATTATTTTATCGGAATTACAGTCGATCGGAACTAAGGAAAGGGCTGCTACATTGCAGCGTTTCTTCAAAACAGGAAAGGGTCAGTACGGCGAGGGAGACGTGTTCATAGGCGTTGTCGTGCCTCAGACCCGAAAGGTAGCCAAGGCGCATCTTCAAACTCCCATTGCCGAAATAGAAAAACTGCTTGGCAGTAAGTATCATGAGGCCAGATTGTGCGCTTTGATTATTCTATGCGAGCGCTTTAAGTCGTCGTCCGAAGAGCGGCGCGAAGAAATCTTCAAGTTTTATCTTGATCATATTTCTTCTGTTAATAACTGGGATCTGGTCGACCTTTCCTGTCCGGTTGTTTTAGGTGGCTATTTGATTGATAAGGAGAGGGATGTCTTGTATAAACTTGCTGTCGGCAACAATATCTGGGAACGGCGTATCTCTATCGTTTCGACTTTTGCCTTTATCCGGAACGGCGATTTTGACGATACTCTGAAACTGTCGAAGATACTGCTGATGTATAGACATGACATCATACGCAAAGCTGTCGGCTGGACGCTTCGCGAAATCGGTAAATACGACGTCAAAACGCTTTCCTCGTTCCTCGAAGAACATGCTGCGACAATGCCGCGCACTTCGTTGCGTTATGCAATAGAACACTATCCCGAACCGGAACGGCAATACTGGCTCAAACGGAAGAAGTCTTTGTCATCGCATATTTTTGGAGAACGTGTTTCAGACTGATTTGGGCAGTTATTGTATATTGTACAATATCTATTCTCAATTCGTTTCCGGATTGCTTCGCTTCTTATAATGGCAAAAACGCGCAAATGCTTTGCCAATAAAGGACTGATTGCCGTCATCCTTGCGAGCTTGCGAAGCAATCCGGTGCCTTGTATATTTCCGGATTGCTTCGTTCCTCGCAATGACGGATACCTCTACCAATGACGGTCACCGCCCCCGCAATGACAGTCACCACCCTCCGGTCGACATGACGGACACGCTGTTCCTATCTATGACAGTCACCGCCCCGCAATGACAGACAAGCGCGTCAATCATAAATCATCAAAAACCCGCAACGCAATCACGGCGCAAGCCTCCGCGTCGGCGAGGGCGTGATGATGGCTTGTCAAATCGTAACCGCAGTGAGCGGCTACCGTCTGCAACCGGTGATTCGGCAGACTTTTGCCGAACACTTTCCGCGAAGCCCTGCACGTGCAATGGAACATATAGTCGGGATAGTCCATACGGTATGTGCGATACGCATCCCGCAGACAGCCTTCGTCGAACATGCTGTTATGCGCCGCGAGCGGCAATCCTTCAATCTTAGGCTCAATCTCTGCCCAAACCTGCGAAAACACCGGCGAACAGGCAGTATCGGCGGCGGTCAAACCGTGAACGCGCGTGTTCCAGAACGAATACCATTCCGGCTCCGGACGAATCAACCGGTAAATCTTCTCCGTAATAACGCCGTTTCGCACAATAACGACGCCCACGCTGCAAATGCTCGACCGGCGAGGGTTTGCAGTCTCAAAGTCAATAGCGGCAAAATCTTTCATCATTTTGTTCCGAAAATTCTGTCGCCCGCATCGCCCAAGCCGGGCAAAATATAAGCGTTTTCATCGAGACCCTCGTCGCAGGACGCAGTATAAATATCGACATCCGGATGACTGTCCTGCACCTTTTTCACCCCTTCCGGCGCAGCCACAAGGCACATCAGGCGAATCGACGAACACCGGTATTCCTTCAATCGACCGATAGCGGCGACGGCGCTTCCTCCTGTTGCCAGCATCGGGTCGCATACTATCACCTCGCGCTGTTCGATGTCGAACGGCATTTTGCAGTAATAAAAAACCGGTTCGCACGTCTCATGATCGCGGTACAAACCTATGTGCCCTACCTTGGCGACCGGCAACAGGCTCAACAGTCCGTCCACCATGCCAAGTCCCGCCCTCAATATCGGAACTATTGCAAGTTTCTTGCCGGCAATAACGTTCGATTTCATCGTCCTCAGCGGCGTCCTGATTTCTATCTCCGACAGCGGCAGTTCGCGGGTCAATTCGTAACCCATCAACATTGAAATCTCTTTCAGCAATTCGCGAAAGTCTTTCGACCCCGTACTTTTCATGCGCATAATTGTCAGCTTGTGCCGAATCAGCGGATGATCAATAATGTGTAGCATACTCTGTATTTGTGTTTATTGTTTAATTTCTGTCCGTTCAGTGAGCTTCAAACCAGTTGTTTCCCGCGCCGCAATCGGCGATAAGCGGAACTTTCAGCCTGATGGCTCCTTCCATTTCATCGAGGACGATTCGGCGTACCTGTTCCAATTCATCCCTGCATACGTTGAAGTTCAATTCGTCGTGCACCTGCAAAATCATCTTGCTTTTTATCTTTTCCGAATCGAAACGCCGGTAAATCCGTACCATTGCAACCTTGATGATATCGGCGGCGCTACCCTGCACCGGCGCGTTAATGGCATTCCGTTCGGCATAGCCGCGAACAACCGAATTGTTGGAATGAATATCCGGCAAATATCTGCGCCGTTTGAAGATGGTTTCGACGTATCCCTTCTCGCGGGCGTACATGATGGATTCGTCCATGTACTGACTGATGCGCGGATACGTCTTGAAATATCCGTCGATCAGCGCCTTCGCCTCCGCACGCGGAATCGTCAGGCGCTCGGCAAGTCCGAACACGGATATTCCGTATATTATCCCGAAATTGGCCGTGTTAGCCTTCCGTCGCATGTCGGACGTCACGTTTTCATCGGACACGCCATATATTTTCGCCGCCGTCGAAGCATGTATGTCGGCTCCGTTATTGAACGCTTCTATCATGTTTTCGTCGCCGCTAAGATGAGCCATCACGCGAAGTTCAATCTGCGAATAATCCGCCGAAAACAGGATGCAATCGCTGTCGTCCGCAATGAAAGCCTTCCGGATTTCCCTGCCCATCCTGTCGCGCACCGGAATGTTCTGAAGATTGGGATTCGTCGAACTGAGCCTTCCGGTCGAAGTCACCGCCTGATTGAACGAAGTATGAATCTTGCCTGTTTCGGGGTTTATCAGTTTCGGAAGGGCGTCGACGTAAGTGCCCAGCAACTTTTTCATGCCGCGATAATCGAGCAGTTTCGCTACTATCGGATGTTTGTGGCGCAGTTTTTCAAGCGTTTCCTCGCTTGTGCTGAAGCCGCCCTTGCTCGTTTTTTTTACCTTGTCGTCGGTTATTTTCAGTTTCTCGAAAAGTATTTCGCCCACTTGCTTCGTAGAATTGATGTTAAACTCCGAGCCGGCAAGTTCGTAAATCTCGCGTTCCACTGTCTGCAACTTTTCGGTGAGACTGACCGAGAATCCGTCAAGCGCCGCCGTATCGAGTTTTACTCCGGTCGCTTCCATCTCCACAAGTGCATAAATCAGTGGCATTTCGACTTCGTAAAAGAGATTTTCCACCGAATCTTTTTTCAGTTCCGGCTCAAAGAAGTTTCTCAGTCTGAGCGTCACGTCGGCGTCTTCAGCAGCATATTCCGCCGCCGTTTCAATCGCCACATCGCGCATCGTCTGCTGATTTTTGCCCTTGGCGCCTATCAGCGCTTCAATCGGCACAGGCTTGTAATGCAGGTATGTTTCGGCGAGATAGTCCATGCCGTGATGCAGTTCGGGATTAAGCAGATAATGGGCTATCATTGTATCAAACAGCTTTCCGCGTACCTGTACGCCATATTTCCGCAATACAAGTATGTCAAACTTGATGTTTTGACCTGTTTTCTCTATCGAATCATTTTCCAGAACAGGTTTAAAGCGGGATACGATGCTCATTGCCTCGTCGAAATCTCCGGGTACCGGAACGTACCACGCCTCAAACGCCCTGACTGCAAACGACATGCCTACAAGTTTCGATATGACGGGATCGGCGCTGTCCGTTTCGGTATCGAACGTGAAAGACGTCCGGTTCTCCAATATCTTCAGCAGTTCGACGATTTTGGATTCGCTGTCCGCGAGTTTATAATTATGGGTTACGGTCGTTATGTTGTCAAGGTCGTCGAGCGCATCATTTCCCGATGGAATCGTCGTTTTTTCAATTTCCGGGACGATTTCATCGAAGAGAGACAGCTGCTGCGCAACCTTCGGAACTTTCTTTTCGGGTTGTCCGTTATTTTGAAGTTTTGTCAGAAACGACCTGAACTCCAGCTCGGTAAACAGTTCCGCCAAACGCTTCTCGTCGGGCTGCCTGCGGACGCACGATCCGGCGTCAAACGCGATCGGAACGTCGGTAACAATGGTTGCCAGAAATTTGGAAAATCTGATTTGCTCGGCGTT
The DNA here is from genome assembly GCA_031289515.1 of Tannerella sp. GTDB lineage: Bacteria > Bacteroidota > Bacteroidia > Bacteroidales > Tannerellaceae > Tannerella. The sequence goes on along the minus strand of JAITPH010000063.1, from coordinate 1,514 downwards.
CTCTTCTATTTTTGTTTTAAGGCTTCCCTTCAACTGACCGGTATTGACGAGCAGATTCTCGATGGAATCGAAGTCGGCAAGCAATTTTTGCGCCGTTTTCTCCCCTACTCCCGGACAACCGGGAATATTGTCCGACGAATCGCCCATCAGTCCCAACAAGTCTATCATCTGGCAGACTGACTTCAGTTCGTATTTCCGGATGACTTCGTCCACGCCCAAAGTCTCGTAATCGCCTCCGAATTTGGGACGGTACTGGAAAATATGCTCCGAGACCAACTGTCCGTAATCTTTGTCGGGCGTCATCATGTAGACCTCAAAGCCTTCGCGTTCAGCCTGTTTCGCTATTGTGCCGATGACGTCGTCGGCTTCATAACGCGGAACTTCCAGCACCGGAATGTTGTACGCATCTATAATGTCTCTTATGACAGGCACGGACTGGCGTATGACTTCGGGCGTTTTTTCCCGCTGGGCTTTATATTCTTCAAATAATTCATGGCGAAAAGTCGGACCCGAAGGATCGAAGCCGACGGCGACATGAGTAGGCTCTAAACGCCTGATTATATCTTCCAGCGTGTTCACAAAGCCGAAAACGGCCGAAGTATTCACGCCTTTCGAATTGAAGCGCGGATTCTTGAGAAAAGCGTAATATGACCTGTAAATCAGAGCATAAGCATCAACTAATAGTAGTTTCATATATTATCTGTTATGATATTTCAAAGCGTAAAAATATAAAAATCTTGATAAATTACATATCTTTGCAGAGAATTAATTATCAAAATGAAAGAAATAATACAAATAGCTCGACCTGTAATAGCAGAATTTGATCGATTCAAGCGGGATTTTTCGAATACTCTCGAATGCGAGAATCCGCTTTTGAAATCAGCGATAGAGCATGTTCTGCGAACAAACGGGAAACATGTGCGTCCGTTGTTACTGCTGCTTTCTGCCAAAGCCTTTGGTAACGTTACCGAAATCACGCAAAAAGCGGCGCTTATTTTTGAAATTCTCCATACGGCGTCGCTTATTCACGACGACGTCGTCGACGAGACCAAACAGCGGCGCGGCGTACCGTCTCTGAACGCCATATTCGACAACCGGATAGCGGTTCTTACAGGCGATTATATTCTGGCGATTGCTATCCTGAAAGCGACCGAAGCGGGCAGTCTTGCGTTGATAAGAATCATTGCCGAAGTATGCCGCGAACTGTCTGAAGGCGAACTGACTCAATTGGATAACGCCGATAAATATTCGATTGACGAGGACGAATACTTCGTGATGATCAGAAAAAAGACGGCGGCTCTCATTTCAGCCTGTGCCGAAATGGGTGCAATATCGGCGGGCGCTTCGGCGGATATTGCTGCTAAATTCCGGATTTTCGGCGAATATCTGGGTTACTGCTTCCAAATCAAGGACGATATTTTTGATTATTACGACGACAAAAATATCGGAAAACCGACAAAAAACGACATACTGGAAGGCAAAATCACGCTGCCTCTGATTTATGCGTTGAAAAC
>JAITPH010000153.1 GCA_031289515.1 Tannerella sp. | reverse complement strand
TGACGCGCGAACGCAACAAGAAAGTGCTCGTAGACCTTAGCGTCTTGACGGAATCAATGTATCTGTTTACCTATCATAACGATCCGAAGCCGTTTATCGACTATATCAGTCAAAACATCGTCAGCAGGCTTTCGTTCCGCGATTTGGAGAAATTCGATGAAAAATACCTGAAAATCATACTGTTGAACAATCTGTTCTACAACAGTTACTATATTCCGCTGTCCGAAACGGAAGTGACATTCGGATATACCGACGTCGACCTGCAACGAAGCCGGATATATCCCGATATTCCGAACGAATGGGTACTGGAAATCAAATACGTCAAGAAATCCGACGAGAAAAACGAAGCCGTTCTGCAATCCAAACGCGACGAAGCTCACAAACAGTTGAATCGCTATCGCAATTCGCACCTGTTCAAAGACCGTACCGACGTCCGCTACCTTACAATCATCTTCATCGGAAAAGACAAGACCGAAATAGTTGAAAGTTGAATTTTTTTTGGGGGGGGGTGACAACGTTTGGAGGTGGCCAATTGAGGAAATGCTATGCCGAATGGAGGACAGTCCGCCGTTGGAGGTAATGTCTGCGTGTTTCGTCATTATAAGCCTGCGAAGCAATCAGCGTCCTGTAATTCCTGAATTGCTTCGTTCCTGACAATGAAGTTCTATCCTGTTCCGTCAGGCTAAAATTTTCATTCGATTGGGCGTTTTCTTCATTTTTTTCATGTTTTTTTCAAAAATAATCTCCATTAATAGAAAATAATAGTGGCATTAATCGTTTTATTAATTGTTTCATTAAACATCACCCACTATCTTTGTACTCAATTTTATTACCAAAAACAATTTAAAACATTTTTACATGAAAACATTTTTGACAAAATTTTTATTTTATGCAATTTGTCTCACAACTGCGATGCAATCAGGCGTCGCCGCAGACAAACTGATGTGTGGAACGGCGAAAATCAACATTACGCCACCGAAGCCGAAGTACCCCGTGCATGATTCAATCTTCGCGCGAAGCCTCATTCTGGAAACAAAAGGCGTCAGAATCGCCTTTGTATCGCTCGACTTGGGCGGTTATACCAATATCCCGCTCGCTGAAACGTTGAAAAAACGCTTCAACCTGAAAGAACTGTATTTCTGTCCGCAACACACCCATTCGTCCGAGCGCGCGCCCGAAGAATGGCTGAACAAACAACTGACGACCATCATGGAACAAGCATCGCAAAACATGTTTGAAGCGACGGTATCGGGCGGACACCGTTATTTCCCGCAGTTGAGCTTCATGCGCCTGATAATTCGAGATGACGGACGCGCCCGCGAATCGTGGCTCGGCGACGAACATTATCGCGCCGTCAATCCCGAACGTATCCCGCACGGACCTGTCGACCCAGCCGTAGGCATCATCAAATTCGACGACCAGTCGGGCAAAACGAAGGCCGTCATTATGAATTACGCCTGTCATCCCGACGTAGCATGGAACAACTTCGAGATTTCGGGCGATTACGTAGGTTATGCCGTGAAATATACCGAAGAGGCTTTCGATAACAATATTAACTGCCTGTTCGTACAAGGCGGAGGCGGCAATCAAGCGCCTTTGTTCAAAGACGGCGGCCGTGAAAGCCCCGACGACCCGCGTCCGTCGAACTACGATTTGATAGAACGCATGGGAAAATTACTCTCTATCGAGGCTGTAAAACTGACTAAGGAGCTGTATCCCAATCCTCACGACGAAGCCGACCTCAAAGTATTGGCCGACTCGCTGTTCTTCACCGGCAGATTCGATAAAAAGCTGAATTACAACGTTCATTTCTCGGTTATAGCGCTCAACAACCGTTATGTGATAGCCACTGTTCCGGGCGAGCCTTTCATCAAGTTTCAGATAGACTGGAAACGCGAATTTCAGTCATACGGACTTGTGCCTTTCTTTTTCGGCTATACATGGAACGGCGGAAAATGGCCTATATACATGCCCGACATCCGCTCTGCCGCTTACGGTGGCTATGGAGCCGACAACGGTCCCGATCTTATCGAAGTGGGAGCAGGCGAAAAAATAATGCTCAAACAATTGGAAAATTACTACCGCATGGCGGGAGTTTTTAAAGAAAAATAAGGACATCTTATATGACGCTCGTGCGCGGGCTTTATAAAATAATTTCAAAACGGATTTTTTATGAAACGAATACTTCTCATCCTGTTTGTGCTATATGCACATTACTGTTTTTCGCAAAGCGGGGCGACATGGAGACTCATCGAATCCAAGGCCGGTTACGAATCCGAAGACCTTGCCGTTGCCGCTTTTACCGACGCCTCGCTTGCATCAATCGACAAAACAGGCGAACGCGACTCGCGTGACGGCATTCAGGAACTTCTCACCCGCATCGGCGATGCCGGCGGAGGCGTCCTGTATCTTTCCGCAGGCAAGTACAAAATCGGCAGTCAGCTGTTAATCCCGAAAGGAGTAATACTTCGGGGCGACTGGCGCAATCCGTCCGACGGACAGCCGGTCACCGGAACTGTTCTGATGGCTTATTTCGGCAGAGGTAGCGAGGATGAGGCAAATTCGTTCATTACAATGGAGTCTTCGACAGGGCTTTATAATATCTCGATATGGTATCCGGAACAGGACGCCGACAATATCACGCCTTATCCGCCGACCATTCTATACGGCAGATATCAATATTGGGGCAACGATTATTGTAACGTGCGGAATGTGACCCTGTTCAATTCATATTCGGGCGTAATACTGTCGCGGCGTAACGGAGGCGGATGTCCAAACGTCTTCAACCTTTACGGAACGCCGTTATCGCGAGGCATAGAAATTGATAATATCGCCGATGTTGGGCGATTGGATTGGATTAGGTTTTCACCGGACTTCTGGGCGGAATCCGGTCTGCCGGGCGCTCCTGTAAAGGGAAGCGCCTACGGCGACCGGATTCGCCGGGAGGCCACAGGCATCGTCATGCGACGCAATGACTGGTCGTATACATGCCACGTATTCATAGAAGGCTACAACATCGGTTTCCATGCCGCCGAAAGTATAGCCTCTCCGGGCGCTCAGCCTAACGGTCACAACTACGGCATGACGTATCGCAACTGCGGTACAGCCGTTTATATAGAAAGCATTTCGGGTGCTGGAATAATGTTTACCCGCGTCAAAATAGATGATTGCAGGCAAGGCATAGTAGTTGCCGAAGGAACGGCTTCGACGGCGCAGTTTTACGACTGCGAAATATCCGCCTCGTCCGATGCAATCAAAGTTCTGGACGGCGCGACAACCAAAGTAATGACGCAACAGTGCCGTATTCTGTCCGGTCAGGTGAATATCGGCGGCGGCATTTACAGCTCGATCGACGGAGATTTCGACAACCCCGCCCCGCAAGTCATAATCGGACCTTACGCAAGGACGATACTCTCCGGAAACCGCTTTGCGGCGGCTGCCGACATCAAAAACAATTCCATGTTCGAATCCAAAATCGACCACAACCCTGTCACGGTGAAGAAACTGCCCGAATTTCCCGAAATACGGCCGCACGAAACGAAACCGCCGAGAGAAGCGTTGTACGTAGTTACCGACACCGAATTTGGAGCGACAGGCAACGCGACGACCGACAACACGGCCGCCATTCAAAACGCATTGAACAAAGCGGGCAGCGAAGGCGGCGGCATAGTATTCCTTCCTCCCGGAAAATATAAGGTCACAGGCAATCTGACCGTGCCGTCGAACGTCGAACTCAAGGGCGCTGCCGACCTCGCCTCCGTTCCGAAAGGTCAGGGCAGCATAATAGAGATATACGCCGGCAAAAACAATCCGTCAGGCGCTCCTTTCCTGAAACTGTCCGGGAAAAGCGGCATCAGGGGCATAACGTTCAATTATCCCGAACAGCTGTCGACTTATACAAAAAATATCGCCACGCTGCCGAAATATCCATATTGCATTCAAGCTACAGGCAGCGACGTCTATATCGTGAATGTCGGCGTCAGAGCTACCGACAACGGCATCGACCTGTTTACCTATCGGTGCGACAATCATTATGTGGACTATTTCGCGGGACACGTTTTCAGGAACGGTATCCGCGTCGGAGGCGGCTCTGAAAACGGACTGATAAGCAATGTCCAGTTCAATTCGCTTGTATTTTCCGTCGGCTACGAGAATCCGAAATTCGGGAACTGGCCTAATTCCATCGACGAACAGGACGCCAAAAACGGCGTATATGACCAGAACTGGCTCGAACTTGAATTTATGATTCTGGAAGACTGCGAGGACGAAATGCTTTACAACGACTTTCATTACGCATCCCGCAGAGGGCTTTTACTGCGCCGGAACAACGGCAAAGCGCCGTCGGGCATGTCGCTCGGACTTGGCATCGACGCTTCAATGCACGCCATTTGCTTCGAAGCGCTGTCGCCGGAGAAGGGTTTCGACATGATTAACTCGCAGGTTGTTTCCATCACTCCCGAAAGATTGCAATCCCTCGAAACGAAATTCATCGAGACGTCGGCAGGATTCAGCGGCGTTGCGAATCTGTTCAGCTCCGACTATTGGGGCGGCGCAAAGTACGGCGGCGTTTTCAACGGAAGCGGAGGCGGCAAGATAAACTTCACTCTCGCCAATTTCGAGCAGTACGGCGCCACCCGCTATTTAGACATAAGAGGAAACGACGAGATAACGGTCTCCAATTCGTTTTGCAACGCATCCAATTTTGTCGCTTCGGGCAAAAACGGTCAGGTCGCGGTCGAATCGTCCGTTTCCGCGCTGTCGTCCCCGACAGGTTATAAAAACTGGTTTAACAATCTGACTACAGGACCGGTATTTTCGCCCGGCTCTACCCTGCCCCGCACATCGTGGATTGCTACCGCAATCGGAGGCAATCCCGGTCAGGCAATCGACGGACTGCCGTATACGAGATGGGACAACGGCTCGCAGGTCTCTCCCGGTCAATGGTTTGCCGTCAATACCCGCGTACCGGTCAGGATAAATACCGTCATACTCGACGCTTCGGGCAGCCCGAACGATTATCCGAAAGAATATGCCGTTTACGTATCTTCCGACGGTGTAAACTGGGGACAGCCAATTGCCACAGGCAGCAAACCGTCGGCTCTTCTGATAATTTCGATTCCCGAAACGACGACGCAATATTTAAAGATTGTACAGACAGGAAGAGGCAAAACGGAATACTGGAGCATTCATGAGTTCTACCTTGCCTACATTGACTATTCCGCCGTAAGCAACCCGACCGTCGACACGGAAAACGCGCCGACGGTATATCCGAATCCTGTTTCCGACGGAACGATTCATATTAAAAACGCCGACGGCGTCCGTTCGGTGAAAATCTACAGCCTCGACGGACGCATGGTCGGCGACTATCCGGTAAGAGGAAATCCGCAGGTCAGCATCCGGCTGCGAACTTCCGACAAGGGAATATTTATCGTTGTCGTCGAATCGCTCAAAGGCATTTCGATGCAGAAAATCATTGTACTGTGACATTATTAAAACTTTAAAATATTTTGGATATGTGTAAACAAACAATTACAAACATTCTGTTTTTCATCTCGTTCTTAAACGGTTTTTCGGCGGACGCGCAACGTCTGACAGATTATATAGATCCGTTCATCGGCTCCGGCGGTCACGGTCACGTCTTCGTGGGCGCATCCGTTCCATTCGGGGCGGTACAGGTCGGACCTTCCAATTTCTTCAAGGGCTGGGACTGGTG
>JAITPH010000148.1 GCA_031289515.1 Tannerella sp. | reverse complement strand
AATCCAGCGCCCTGCATATTCCTGGATTGCTTCGTTCCTCGCAATGACGCAAGCGACGAGGGTTATGTGGTATATGATGGCTGTCATTGGTATCGGCAAAAGTTTTCGATAAAAAGCTTTGCGAGTAATAAAATTATCACCTATCTTTGTCGTGTAATTTAAAACAAATAGATATGCCTACGATTTTTATTTTCTTCGGTTTACGATTTCTGTTTTACAGCAACGACCACGAGCCGATACATATTCATGTTGTTAAGGGAAACTAAAATGCCGTATTTCAGGTATTGCCGGAAATTTGTTTGCTAAAAAAACAACGGACTTAAACCTAATGAATTGAAACTTGCGGAAATGGTCATAGAAGAGAACCGGGAAATTATTATCGAGTATTGGAACAACTTTTTTAATCAGGTAAAAAAATGAGCACAAAAGTAGAAAGGGTATGGGTTGATCAAACAGCCGTTCATATACAAACAGGCGACGGAAAGGTTTTCAGCGAACAGTTTAATGATTATCCGCGTTTGCGCTCGGCTTCCGGTGAACAGCGCTCTAATTTTACATGTAACAATATGGGGATACGCTGGGACGAGTTGGACGAAGATTTGAGTTTTGAAGGGTTCATGCGTGAAAAGAGCGGTGAAAAACCAGCATTATATCATTTGTTCAAAAGTCATCCGGAGTTAAACGTATCCGGTATAGCCCGCAATATCGGGATTTCGCAAAGCCTTATGGCTTCCTATTTGTGCGGGATAAAACAGCCGTCCCGAAAGCGACTGCATGAAATAGAATCGGCAATACATGCAATAGGGGAAAATCTGCGTAGCGTTCGGCTGTAAGTATAGCTACTGCCGCATGAGTATGAACGAAGCGGAGGCATCTGTTTACCGACACACGAGATGTCTCCACTACGCTTCGCTCCGGTCGACATGACGGTCTCTCGTCTTTGCGAGGAAATTACTAAGCGAGTTTAGCAAAAAGGAAGAATGACGAAGTAAACCGCGACGCTTGCCGTCTGCGCTTGCCGTCATTGCGAGGAACGAAGCAATCCGGAACTATACAGGGCGCTGGATTGCTTCGTCCCTCGCAATGACGGCAGATTATCCTTCGTTGGAGGTAATGTTTGCGAGTTTCGTCATTACAAAGAAGAAGCAATCCAGCGCATATATATGCCTGAATTGCTTCGTTCCTCACAATGACTGCTACTTCTCCGTCGCCTTTCTTTTTATATAAAATATTTTAGGATAGTAAGGAAGTCACTTCGTAAAGCTGGCGTTAAGAAGGTATTTTGCGCTTTCACTGACGTCTTCTACCGGCGTTCCGATATAGCGCTCAACTTCTACATACCAGTCTTTAATGCCGTTGGCATAAGCCTGTTCAAAAACATCCTTGTAACTGACTGTATTATCAGCGCCAATTACTGTTTCGTCCTTGATATGCAACGTTTTGATGCGTTTCGAGTATTTCTTCATATAGTCAAGCGGCTCGTATCCGCCTTTCTTAATCCAAAACACGTCTAACTGGAATCCGACATGATCGGGACTTGTATTTTCGAGCAAAAAGTCGTAAACAGGGACGCCGTCTATCTTATTCGCAAATTCAAAATTGTGATTATGATAGCCGAAGCCTATGCTTGCGCCTGCCGAAATGAGACCTATCTCATTGAAATATTCGCCGTAACGCTTAACGTTATCGAGGGTAGCGCCTGCGCCGTTCAATGGCGACGACGGCATGATCAGATATTTCACGCCTGCCGCATTGTGAGCTTCAATAGCCTTATTCCACCATGCCATGTCGGCTGAATGGTCGTCCGTCAGATTATGCCCGATATGCGAACTTGTCAGTTTCATACCCAAATCGTCGATTATTTTTTTCAGTTCCGTCGGTTCAAGACCGTACAGTTTTCCGTCGCCGTAGCTTGCCGCTTCGAGACTGTTATATCCCATAGCTGCTACCGTTTCAAGTACTTTCCTTATACCTTCGTCTCTGACCATATCGCGAAGCGAATATAGCTGAAGACCGAGATACTTGGAGGATCCGGACGCTTTTGCAGCGCCTTTGCAAGATGATAAGATATTAGGCGCTATCACGCCTCCGGCAATTAAAAGAGATGCCTGTTTGATAAAATTTCGTCTGCTGTACATAGTATTATTTTTTAAAATGTTTATAAAAGTCTCAAAAACGTGCAAATATAGTATTTTTTTTTTTCATATACATTATCTGCAACAAAAAATTTTTATTTTTCCAAGATAAAATTTTTTCGGCCGATAAGATTACCTTCGGCAAAAACATCTGCGCGATATGTTCCGGGCGAGAGATATTCTTCTATATTCCAATACATTACGACGTTCTGTTCTTCGCCGTCGTACTCTATTGTACGTTTCATGGAATATATGATTTCCTTGTTTTCAAATTGGAAACGTCCGGAATTGGGTTTCGTCAGAACGTCGTCGTCGGGCTTCATCAGGCGTACATATATAGTCTGCTCTCCTGTCGGGGCGGTAATATTTTTCGAAACTATGAAGTTCAGCATCAGTTGCGCGGCTTTACTTATGCTTTTGGCAACTTTGCCTTTCGACGTGATGGGATTGACCTGAATATTGACGGCGTCGAGGCGCGAAGCCATCTGGACACGCTCCGAGAGCTGGTCATTCTCTTTCGACAGACGTACCGCCGTCGATGCCGCCTGCTGATATTTCTGCGTCACCTGACGGTTTTCGGCTTTGAGCTGTTTGTTTTCGGCGTTCAACGAATCAATTTGTGTCACATAGTGGCGCATCACTTTGCGAAGTGTCTCCAATTCTTTCTTTAATTCGTTGATACGACGAGCGTTAGTCGACTTCACGGTGCGCAATTCTTCCTGAAGCCGCTGTATTTTTTCATGTTCGGTGGTCAGCAAAGCGACTAACGAATCGTTGCCGACACTGAATTTATATCCTTCATATTGAAGCGACAACTCTTCATAGTCGTCCGAGAGGCTTTCTTTTTCGATGGCGAATATTTCGGTCATCTCGTCCATTTGTTGCCTTTGCAGCCAGATGTAATATCCGCCGCATCCGACCACCGCGACGAAGAGGATTATTACCAATACCAGCCCTGTCCTGCTTTTTCCCGCTTCTTTTACTTCTTCATCCATAACTTTTACTGTATTAAAACGTAAACCGGCGCAAAGATAGTGCAAATCAACGATAACGACAAATTTCAGGCTCTTTTAAATTTTGAAGAGAATTTTTATCCGTCTGTGCGCAATTCAAATATTTTACGTATATTTGCAGAAAAAACGGATTCATCATGAAGAATTTACCCATAGGAACGCAGTCGTTTTCCGTCTTACGCAATACGGATTGCCTGTATGTGGACAAGACGGAACACATTTACAGGATGATTACTACAGGCAGGATTTATTTCCTGTCCCGCCCGCGACGCTTCGGAAAATCGTTGCTTGTAAGCACGCTCGAAGCCGTCTTCAAGGGACAGAAAGAGCTGTTTGACGGTCTTTATATTCAGGACAAATGGGACTGGACGCAGCAGTATCCGGTCATCCGGCTTGATTTCGCCGGACGCTCTCACAGAACAGGCAACGAACTGAAGGTGTCGCTTGACCAGTTTCTCGATGAAGCGGCAAGAAAGAATAACCTGTCGCTGGAAATGACGGAGTTGTCCGACAAATTCGGCGAACTGATCGAGAAACTGCATCTGTCCACCGGACAGCAGGTAGTTCTTCTGGTGGACGAATACGACAAGCCCATCACCGACCACCTCTCGAATCCCGAAGTAAGGGAAACGAACAAAAACACTCTCCATGATTTCTATCAGGTGCTGAAAGCCGTCGACGAGCATATCCGGCTCATTTTCCTGACCGGTGTGTCGAAGTTTTCGGGTGTGTCCGTCTTTTCGGCATTGAACAATCCCGACGATATTACAATAGACGAACAATATGCCACCATCTGCGGTTATACGCAGGAAGAACTTGAAAGTTACTTTACCGAATATTTCGACGAGACTGCCCGATATAACGGCATGGATCGGGCGGGATTGTTGGACGCCATCCGGATGTGGTACGACGGCTATACATGGGATGGACGTACATCGGTATACAATCCGTTTTCGACCCTGTTGTTTTTCAAGAAGAAACGGTTTGACAATTACTGGTTTCACACCGGTACACCGACGTTCCTGATGGAACTTCTCAAGAAACGCAACAATATAGCGCCGGTACTGGAGCCGGTCCATGTCTATTCAAGCGCTTTTGAGGGCTATGACCCTGCAAACATCGGCGAAGTTTCGCTACTGTTTCAAACCGGTTATCTGACCGTCAAGAAAATAGATTTGTCGTCCAGACCTCCGCAATATACGCTGGGCATACCGAACGAGGAAGTCCGTACATCGTTCCTTGAATATCTGCTGAACTCATACAGCGACTATCCGACAGGACTTGTGCGACCGCTGATTTCCGACATGCAGCAGCATATACACGACGGCGACACGACGGAACTCGAAAAGAATCTGCGCCTGCTGCTGGCAAATATTCCAAGTACGCTGCACATAAAGCGGGAGGCATACTATCACTCCATGTTCCTGACGTGGATGAAACTGCTTGGTTTCGACATTCAGGGCGAAGTAATAACCAGCATCGGACGCATCGACGCCGTCTGGCAACAGCCGGAACTGACAGTCGTCGCCGAAATCAAGTACAGCGCAGGCAAAGTAAAGGCAGACAGCCTGCTGAACGCGGCAATGGAGCAAATCCGTGACCGCCGCTATTACGAGAAATACCTTGACCGCAGGGTCATTCTGATGGCAGTCGCCTTCACCGGGAAAGAAGTCAGGTGCAGGCTGGAAGAAATCGGCAAAAAAACGCCATAAAACCCGCATTAATAAAAAGGAATTAAAAAAAATACCGCCTCTTTTCCCAGACGCCCAAATGTTAAATAAATGCAAATATTTGCAATTTGGGATGTGATTTGTTGTATCTTATATTTTTATAACTTACCTTTGCGACTGTTTACAAACTATCTTTGTGATTTTTTATAAAATAGACAAATATGGAGAAAAACAATTCGCAAATCCACCCAAACTGTTCAACAGCCATCCAGGTTGCAAAAGGACACCTTTTAATCTTATTTAACGGCGATTTCTTGCAAACAAGCGATATTTTCTTAGAGAGAGATGGCCAGGCATATATATTATAGTACGCGCGCACATAAAATATAAAATTAAACCATTCAAACCGCATAAAGCTATCATCGTTTTTTTTAGAAAAAACGATGATAAAGGTGTTTTTTATTCCTCAAACCTTTTTCAAGAACAGGCATACACAAGTCGGCTTAACTTTGCATCATTGATGGAAAAGCAGACCGGCGTGAAACAAATCTCCATGATGCGGGGCAAATTCGGTGATCATAAACAGAAAAAAAATAACAGATA
>JAITPH010000140.1 GCA_031289515.1 Tannerella sp. | reverse complement strand
ATGACGGTTACTGCCCTGCATGACGGTTACTGCCCTGCATGACGGTTACTGCCCTGCAATGACGGTTACTGTCCTCGCAATGACGGCAAGCGCAGACGGCAAGCGCAGAAGTTTTCCCTTGTCATTCTTCCTGTTTGCAACTCGTTTAGTGATCAAAAAAAGATGAAGCAACCCGGATGCGTTTCCGAATTGCTTCACTTCGTTTGCCGTGACGGAATATTTTCCGTCATTGCGAATCCAAAGGCGTTTGAAACATTTATTTCTATCTGTTTCCGCCGCCGCCTCCTCCGCCGCCGCGCTGACGACGCTGAGCTTCCGATTCCTTGTACTTGTCAAACTGTTCCTTTGACAGGATAGCCTTTACGCGCTCGTCTCTCTTCTCGTTGACCTTGGTCATCAGTTCTCTCATCTTATCGCGGTCGCCGCCGCTTTCCTCTCTCAAGTCGCGCATTTTTGCGAAAACCTCAGTGTCGATAGCTTTCAGACTGTCAACCTGCTGATCGCTCAATTTCAAATCCTTCTTCAGCTCGGCATAACGCGCCGTCATGTCTCCCTGACCGCCGCCTCTTTGTCTGTCCTGAGCCGAAACCATAAAAGCAAACATAAGCATAAAGCTTACAACAAATAATTTCTTCATGATCTACAATGTTTTAAAATAATACTTTGTTTAGTAATTAATAACTGTTTCATAAGACAGTGAAATCGGCAAATGGTTTAATGAAGGCGAATATTTTTTGGTATGTTACAGAACAGTTTTTTTGTTTTCAGTCGGCGCGGCTCATTACGAGTTTGCCGTGTTTTATCCCCTTTATCGAAATAAGCCTGTCCGACAGCTCCGTCAACCGGTGCGCCACACCGGTTACCGTCGCTATATGCAGACAGAAATTCATGTTCAGATAATATTGCGACGACGACAGTATGACATCCTGATATTGATGCTGTATCTCGTTTATCCGCAACGTTATATCTTTTTTCGACTGGTTATACATTATTACAACTGTGCCTGCAACGATGTGGTCGCACTGCCATTTTTTCTCCGCCAGATTCTTCTCGGCAAGAAAACGTATCGCCTGTGAGCGATTTGCAAAGCCGTTTTCCGTCACAAATTCATCCAGAGAAGTCAAAATATCCTCATCCAAAGAAACCCCAAACCGTTTTAATGCCATACAAATATTTTTTTTATCCGGTACAAAGATAGTAAAAATAATTGACAATAGACAATGGACAATTGAGAATTATTTGTCGATTATCGTTTTGAGTTCTTGGTACAGTCGCTGTATCGGCAGGCCCATTACATTATAGAACGAGCCTTCTATGCCTTTTACGCCTATATATCCTATCCATTCCTGAATGCCGTAAGCGCCCGCTTTGTCGAATGGCTTGTATTTGTCCACGTAATACTCTATCTCGGAGTTGACCAGCTCTGCAAAATCGACCGTCGACATGACCGAAAACTCCTTGCGCATGTCTTTCGACATAAGCACGACGGCCGTTATGACCTGATGTTTGCGTCCGGACAGCCGTTGCAGCATCTGTATCGCGTCCGCCCTGTCCGCCGGTTTTTCGAGTATGTCGCCGTCGACAATCACGACGGTGTCGGCCGTTATTATCAGTTCGTTTTCGGCGACTGTTGCGCTGTAGGCATCGGCTTTCAGTCCGGCGATGAAGCCGGGAACTTCCGCCGGAGGAGTATCTGCCGGATACGATTCGTCGATATCCCCAATCAGGCGGATTTCGAAATCAATATCCAATCCCTTCAGCAATTCTCTGCGTCGCGGCGAGTTCGACGCCAAAACTATCTTTTTTTGCATATCGGACATCTTTTTTTGAGGCAAAAATAGAGAAAATATGAAAAAAAATCGCTTTTCTCCGAAAATAATTTGGAAATTAAGTCAAAAACGAGGGAAATATTAAGTCTGTCCGATTACCTTTGCGCCGATAAAAACATTATTAACATCTAAAACCATTTTTTATGAACAGATTTTTTATTTTTCTCGCTTCGGCGATTCTCTTTTCAATGACTGCCTCAACAGGCGCAAATGCGCAGGCTTTGAAGGCAGGAACAGCTAAAATCAACATCACGCCCGGAAATACCAACAAGGCGGTACACGATTCTCTTTATGCAAGGAGCGTCATTCTTCAGTCCGGCGACGTCAGAATTGCCTTTATCACAATTGACGTAGGCGGATATACAAACCCCGGTCTGCTCGGAAAACTGAAAACCGACTATGACCTCGACGAACTCTATTTCTGTCCCTCGCACACGCATACCGGCGCAGTCGACCGACAAAAGATAGAATCCGAACTGACAAGCATAATCGACAAGGCGTCGAAGAGTATGTTTGATGCGCAGATTTCGGGCGGTCATCGCCAGACGCCGCAACTTACGTTCAACAGGCTTATCATCCGCGACGACGGTCACGCCCGCGAAGCATGGTATGCCGACAAGGAAGGTCACTACAAGTATCTGAACAAGGAAAGAATACCTTTCGGGCCGGTCGATCCGTCTGTCGGCGTCTTCAGAATCGACGACAGCAAGGGCAATCCGCAAGCGGTGATAATGAATTTTGCCTGTCATCCGGACGCCCTGTGCGAGATACCGAATATCATTTCGGCCGATTTTGTAGGCTATGCCACGAAATATGTGGAAAGCAATTTCGGCAACGGAACGAACTGCCTTTTTATTCAGGGAGGCGCGGGCAACCAGTGCGCTCTGTTTAAATCGCCTGTCGACGGCGGAGGCGCAGAGTCGTCTTATGAAATGGTCGGCAGGATGGGCAAACTGCTCGGAATAGAGGTTTGCGCTCTTGCGGAGGAATTATTCCCGAATCCGCGCGAGAAGTCGGGTATTGCCCTGAAAACCGATTCGCTGGATTTGAAAAACCGCTTCGACAACGATATTGCCACGATACATTTTTCGACTATCATCATAAACGATAAATATGCCATAGCAACGTTCCCGGGCGAGCCGTTCATCAAATTTCAACTCGACTGGAAACGTGAGATGAGTCCCTACGCCGTGCCTTTCTTCTTCGGTTATACTTGGAACGGCGGCAAATGGCCTACTTACGTGCCCGACGTCCGTTCGGCTGCGCTTGGCGGTTACGGCGCCGACTGGGGTCCTGTTCGCGCGGCGGAAGGCGGTGAAGCCGTCATCACGCGACATATAAACAATTATTACGTGCTGAAAGGTTTGATGCGGTCTTCGCAAGGTCCGGGCGAGCACCGTCTGGACGACGGCTCCGTCATCTGGAAACCGGACTGGATGAAATAAAAATTATTTCATACCGCATTGTTTGCATTATTTTTTGCTACCTTTGTGCGTCTTAATTTTTTTAAATTTAACACAATGAAGAAAATAGTCGCAGCAATTATTATGGTATCAATGATGGCGTGTAACAGCGCCGAACAGAAGAAAGAGGGCGCACCGTACATCGGAAAGCCCGAAGTGAAAGTAGAAAACGGCGGCCGCATGACACCCGAAACGTTATGGGCTTTCGGTCGAGTAGGGAATGTTTGCGTCTCGCCGGACGGCGGGCGCATCGCCTACACCGTTACGTATTACAGCATCTCCGAAAACAGAAGCAATTCGGATATTTATATCATGGACGCCGACGGGGGCGGTAAACGACAGCTTACCAAAACCGCTTCGCGTGAAGGCTCGCTTGCATGGCTGCCTTCGGGCAAGGCTATCGCTTTTATCCGCGAAGGCAAACTGTGGAATATCACCCCCGACGACGGCGTCGAAACTCAGGTGTCGGACATTGAACAGTCTATCGACGATTTCATCTATGCTCCGGCTGGAGACAGGGCGTTGCTCGTAATCTCCGTAAAACTGGAGAAATACACCGGCGCGGAGAAATACGGCGACCTCGACAAGGCGAACGCCTACGTTTACGACGACCTGATGTATCGCCACTGGGACGAGTGGAAAGACGGCAGCTACAACCATATCTTCGTCGGAGAAATCAAATCCGGCAGGATTACGTCCGCCGAAGATATTATGCCGGGCGAGCCTTACGATTCGCCGA
The DNA here is from genome assembly GCA_031289515.1 of Tannerella sp. Classification (GTDB taxonomy): domain Bacteria; phylum Bacteroidota; class Bacteroidia; order Bacteroidales; family Tannerellaceae; genus Tannerella. The sequence goes on along the minus strand of JAITPH010000140.1, from coordinate 6,419 downwards.
CGAAACCGTTCGGCGGAACTTCGGAAATCGCCTGGAGTCCCGACGGCAAGACAATCGTCTATACCTGCAAGAAACTTACCGGCAGGGATTATGCGTTTTCCACGAATACCGACCTGTTTGCGTATGATTTGGAGACGAAAAAAACGCGGCTGCTTACGCCCGACATGCCCGGTTACGACAATAATCCGCAGTTTTCGCCCGACGGAACGAAGCTGTTATGGTCGAGCATGAGGCGCGCCGGTTTTGAGGCTGACAGGGAACGTATGATGATTATGGACTGGGCTTCCGGGTCTTCGGGCAACATGAAAGACCTTTCGGAAGCGCTCGATGCAAGTCCGTCGTCGATTAAGTGGACTGCCGACGGAAAGGCTCTTTATCTGACGTCGCCCTATCAGGAAGCGCATCAGATTTACAGGCTGGATTTGGCGACCGGCGTATTTTCGCGTCTGACGGACGGTATTCACGATTACCAGAACGTGCAGATTGCGGGCGACTATCTCGTCGCTACGCGCACTACGAACGTGAATCCGGCCGAGATATACCGGATAAATCCGGCTAACGGCGTCGGCGAGGACATTTCGCTTATCAACCGGGAACTGCTTTCCCGATTAAAAATTCCTGTCGAGGAAAAACGGTTTATAACGACGACTGACAACAAACAGATGGTTACGTGGGTCGTTTATCCGCCCGATTTCGATGCTTCGAAGAAATATCCTGTCCTGCTGATATGCACCGGCGGTCCGCAAGGGGTATTGAGTCCGTCGTTCAGCTACCGGTGGAATTACATGCTGATGGCTTCGCAGGGTTACGTCGTTGTTGCGCCTGCACGTCGCGGCACGTCCGGCTCCGGTCAGGAATGGTGCGACGCCATCTCGAAAAATCACGGCGAACAGGAGGAACGCGATTTGTTGACGGCAATAGATGCCGTCTGCAAAGAGCCTTGGGCTGACAAAAACCGCGTCGGCGCGACCGGCGCAAGCTATGGCGGCTACTCGATATTCCACCTCGCCGGTACGCACGAGGGTCGCTTCAAGGCTTTCCTCGCTCATTGCGGAATATTCAACATGGAATTTATGTATACCACTACGGAGGAAATGTTTTTCGAGGAATGGGAAACCGGCGGCGCTCCGTGGGACAGGGAGAATAAAACGGCTCAAAACTCGTTTGCACATTCGCCGCACCTGCTTGTCAAGAACTGGGATACGCCGATAATGGTTGTTCACGGTGAACATGATTTCCGCGTTCCCTATTCGCAAGGCATGGCTGCCTTCAATACGGCGCAAATGCTCGGAATTGAAAGCAAACTGCTGATATTCCCGACCGAGACGCACTGGGTTTTAAGTCCCCAGAATGCTATCGTCTGGCAGCGGGAGTTTTTTGGCTGGTTTGGCAAATATCTTTTGGTTGAAAATTGAAAGTTGAAAATTATGAGATGCGAATTAGGCACATACCGTCATTGCGAGGGACGAAGCAGACCGTCATTGCGGGCTTGACCCGCAATCCCCTATATGGCAGGCTGTACTTGAGATTGCGGATCAAGCCCGCAATGACGGCAGGGCGCTGGATTGCTTCGTTCCTCGCAATGACGGCAAGCGATGCTTCGTTCCCCCGCAATTACGCGGTACACGGTTACGTTTTCCGGGCTGCCAACGACCGCCGCATCAGTATGAAACAAATTTTAAATTAACAATATGGAAAAAAGCAAGAGTTACATTGAAAGCAACCGCGACCGTTTCTTGAACGAATGGTTTGAATTGTTGCGAATACCGTCGGTCAGTTCCAAACCGGAACACAAACCCGACATGCTCGCCTGTGCCGACAAGTGGCGGGAACTGCTGCTCGCTTCGGGCGCGACAAGAGCCGAAGTGATGCCGACGAAAGGCAATCCGGTCGTCTATGCCGAAAGATTGATTTCGCCGCAAAAGAAGACCGTCCTCGTCTACGGACATTACGACGTGATGCCGCCGGAGCCGCTCGAATTGTGGAAAAGCAATCCCTTCGAGCCGGAAATCCGCGACGGTCGCGTTTATGCCCGCGGCGCCGACGACGACAAGGGTCAGGCGCTGATTCAGTTGAAAGGCTTCGAGACGGCGCTGCAATCCGGCTATCTGGACTGCAACGTGAAGTACATCATCGAAGGCGAAGAGGAAATCGGCTCGCCAAGCATGGAAGCCTTCTGCCTGGCTAACAGGGAACTGCTCCGGGCGGACATAATTCTGGTCTCGGACACAAGCATGGTCGGCGAGGAGACGCCTTCGCTGACGACCGGACTGCGCGGCTTGTCGTATTGGGAAATTGAAGTGACGGGTCCGAACCGCGACCTCCATTCCGGTCATTTCGGCGGCGCGGTCGCCAATCCTGTAAACGCGCTTTGCCGGATTATTGCCGATATAACAGACGCCGACGGACGGATAACGATACCGCATTTCTACGACGACGTCGAGGAACTTTCGGCAAAAGAAAAGGCAATGACGGCACAAATACCGTTCGACGAGGAAAAGTACAGGGCAGCCATCGACGTTGCCGAACTGTTCGGCGAAAAAGGCTATTCGACCCTCGAACGCAACAGTTGCCGTCCCTCTTTCGACGTCTGCGGAATATGGGGCGGATATACCGGCGAAGGCGCAAAGACCGTCCTTCCGTCGAAAGCCTGCGCCAAACTGTCGTGCCGCCTTGTCCCGAATCAGGATTCGGAGAAGATAACGAAACTTTTCATCGACTATATAAATAATGTAGCGCCCCGGTACGTCACGGTCAATATCCGGCATTCGCACGGCGGGCAGGCATACGTCTGTCCGGTAGACTTGCCCGAATACAGGGCAGCCGAAGCCGGATTCCTGAAAGCGTTCGGCCGGCAGCCGCTGGCCGTCCGTCGCGGCGGCAGCATCCCCATCATTCCCGCTTTCGAGAAAATACTCGGCACGAAGAGCGTCCTAATGGGTTTCGGTCTTGAGAGGAACGCGATTCACTCGCCAAACGAAAGTTTCGGCACGGACATGTTTTTCACCGGCATCGAGGCGGTAGCCGAATTTTACAGACAATACGGATGAGCATACTGATAAAGTCCGTCGAACTGAACGGCGGGAAAGCCGATGTCTTTATCAGGGGAAACACGATCGAAAGCATCACGAAATCCGGCAGCGGCGCGCCGTCGCCGGCAGCCGATACCGTGATGGACGGCGCGGGCAAGGCCGTAATCCCCGGTTTGATGAACATGCACACCCACGCGGCGATGACGCTCTTTCGCGGTTTCGGCGACGACATGCCGCTCATGCCGTGGCTCAGGGAAAAAATATGGCCGAACGAGGCGAAACTCACGGGCGACGACGTGTACTGGGGCGCAAAACTCGCCTGCGTGGAGATGCTGCACAGCGGAACGACGACGTTTTTCGACATGTATCACAAGCTCGACGCGACGGCCGCCGCCGTCGAGGAAACCGGTCTGCGGGCGGTACTGTCGGAAGCCTGTTTCGACCGTTTCGACCCCGACGTCGCCGAGCGGGCAAAACGGAATATCCGGAAACGGTTTGACGCGCCGCCGCCCGGAAGCGGACGAATCGCCTGCGCACTGGGTCCCCATTCGATATATACCGTATCCGGCGATTTGCTCCGGTGGCTGCACGACTTTGCGGAAGAAAGAAACCTGCTCGTACAAATCCATCTGGCGGAAACGGAAGGCGAGGTAGCGCAAAGTCTCGTACGCAACGGCATGACGCCGGTACGGTATCTTCACAAGCTGGGACTGCTCGCGCCAAACCTCGTTGTCGCGCATGCCCTGTACGTCGACGACGATGAAATACGGATGCTGGCCGACAACGGCGTGAAGGTAGTCCACAACCCGGCATCCAACATGAAGCTGGCATCCGGCTACCGATTCAGGTTCGAGGAAATGCGCGAGGCGGGCGTGACGGTCGGGCTGGGCACGGACGGCTGCTCGTCGTCGAACAATCTGGACATGATAGAAGTAATGAAACTGGCGTCGCTGCTGGGCAAGGCATGGCGCGGCAGCCCGGAAGCGATGACATCCGGGGAAATGCTGTACGCCGCAACGGAAGCGGGAGCGGCAATTACCGGTTTGAAAGCCGGGCGCGTAGAAGAAGGCTTTTTAGCCGATTTATGTCTGATAGACCTGAAAATGCCGGTGTTTGCGCCGAACTTCGATTTCGTGTCAAACCTCGTCTTCGCCGCCAACGGAAGCTGCGTCGATACGGTAATTTGCGACGGCCGGATAGTAATGCGCGAAAGAAAAGTACCCGGCGAAGCCGAAATCATCGAACACGTCTCAAAAATCGCTTGCGACTTGATAAAAAGATAAGTTGACAATTTCAGTTGAAAGTTGAAAATCGAAAGTTGAAAATTGAAAATTCCTTCGGGTAACCGTCGTTGCGGGCAGTATCCGTCATTGCGAGGAACGAAGCAATCCAGCGCCCTGACAGTCTGGATTGCTTCGTTCCTCGCAATGACGACCGTCAATCTCGATTTTCCATTCCTTTCTGCCATACTTTCTCCACCGCAAACGGCATTTCCCATAGGGGAAGACCTTTTTCCATGGGGAAAAACATATTTGGCACGGCCGACGTGTCGAAAGCGTCGGCACAAAACCGTGTATGCCGTCAGCGCGCCGTCGCCGGCAAATCGAAACATACCGGAGTCGCTTCCTCTATTATCGCTATTGCCCAAAGCTTTTTATCGTCCGGGGATACGCAGATATACTGACAGGGTACGTCCAGTCCGTATGTCTCGACGAGTTTGCCTTTCCAGTCGAATTTCCTCAGTTCTTTTGCCAATTTTCCGTCTGTCTCTCCACGCGGTTTGCCTCTGTACAGCAGATAAACATATTGATCCGTTGCGGCAACGAATATGTATGCTACAATGTCTTGCTTGCTTGTGGCGGCGGCGACTATTTGCCCCTGCCCGCCTGTGGCAGCGCCGTTAACTCGCGAGTTGGCTGCATTCCTGTCAATCGGCGTGTAATTCGGAAAGCGGGCTTCGATTTTACGGATAACGGAAACCCTGTCTTTTTTTATATCATAAAAATGTATGATTTCGCCAAATCCACACATGTAAACCAATTTTGTTTTTTGCGGATTCGTCGCAAGTATACCTTGATAAGCTATCGCCCGCATGCGTGTTTTGCGCGCCCAGTCGTCGCTGTCCCTGTAGGGATATTCAAAAAAATTGGCGATTTCCTTGCCGGTTTGGTCTCTCAGGGTTAAAAATCCCTTATCGGAAGCAAGTCCCAGATATTGACCGTAAGCGGTCTTTATCATTTTGAACGGCATGTTCTCAAATTTTACGGCGTTTCCTATCCGGGCGGAATGTCCTTCCCCGGAACGGTTACTTCCTTATATGTTTGCGTCTGCATATCGTATGTTCCGAAAACATCCCCGTCCAGATATTGAATCACGTAAGGATGGATGAAATCGTGTGGTCCCTGTCCGCGATTGCCGAAGTGGGTTACCGAATCGCCCCTTGTTATGAAAAACGGAGACAGCGATTCTGCTCCCTCGTAGCCTGTGATTCCATCCTTATAGGCTATGATGGGGCCGCCCATGCCGATGTATTCTTCCTTCAGGTTTACGACCGAATGTTTTAACGACGTGACGGCCTGTTTGCCGTTCGTGCCGCCGTAGAAGGCAACACTGCTCAAAACCGGTAACAAATAAAACAACTTTTTCATCCTTTTCTTTTTTTTAATTTATACGGTAATCTTTTCATCCTGTTCCCCTGTTCGGGATGGCGTCTTCGCCGAACAGGGAAATTCCTTATTTCATATCGTAAACATATATGTTTTCGGACAGGTACGCAAGACCGAATAAGCGGCCGCCGTTTTCATCGACGGCAATACAGGTGACGTATTCGTGGATAACGTATTTGAATACCGGATTGCCTTCCCAGTCGAATACGTGTACTTCCATCTCTTTTTCCACCTCGAAGGTGTCGTCGTAATTCTGGTCGATATACAGTGCGTATATGTAGTTGTCCGTAACTTCAATGCCTGCATAATATGTTCTTTTTTCAGTTCCAGTTTCAATATCGATTATATTGTCAATGTCTGCCGCCGGAGGATTCACGATGAGGGATTTTCTGCCGTTATCGCGCAGGTCCAGTATGTTGATCATGTTGATCGAATGCATTGCCGAAGCCATTTTGCTGCCGTCCGGTTTCAGTCGCCAGTCGCTTTTATATATGCTGAATACGTCCGGGACAGGATATTTATAGAGCTTTTCACGGCTTGTTTCATTCGTGTTCAGATTTGTTTTCAGCAGATAGACTATAGAGGACACACATGGTATCAATTGATAATTGATAATTGATAATTGACAATTGATAATTGACAATTGATAATTCACCATTCATCATTCATCATTCATCATTCATCATTCATCATTCATCATTCATCATTCACCATTCATCAT
>JAITPH010000106.1 GCA_031289515.1 Tannerella sp. | reverse complement strand
CTTGATCATGGCGGGCTATTGTATTTGCCGTCCGTCGAAGAAGCGGGCGGTGCGGCTTGTCTGGTTTGCCTGTTGTTCGTTGTGCGTAACCATAATGATAGTGCGCCCTTCCTCCCTGTTGAGCTGGTGCAGAATATCCAGAATTTCCGCGCCCATCTTGCTGTCGAGATTACCGGTAGGCTCGTCGGCGAGGATGATATTCGGATTGCCGACGATAGCGCGGGCTATGGCGACACGCTGGCATTGTCCGCCGGACAGCTGGGTAGGAAAGTGTTTCATACGGTGGCTCAAGCCCACTTTTTCGAGTACCGTTTTCGCCGTCTTCCGCCGTTCGGATGCCGAAATCTTGCGATAGAGTAGGGGCAGTTCCACATTGTCCAGCACGTTCAGCGAGTTGATCAGATGAAAACTTTGAAAGATAAAACCCAACTGAATGTTACGGAAAGACGCTTTTTCCTTGTCGTTCATACCCGACGTTTCAATGCCGTCGATTTCTACTTTGCCGACAGTCGGTATGTCCAGCAGTCCCATAATGTTCAACAGAGTTGATTTGCCACATCCCGAAGGACCCATAATAGACAGAAATTCGCCTTTGTTCACTTCGAGGTTTACATTCTCCAATGCTACCGTTTCGATTTCTTTCGTGCGGTAGATTTTTTCCAAATTGCTTAATTTAATCATGATAATTTATTTTTATGTGTTGATAAATTTATTTATTCTTTAGTTTCAATTTGCTCTTTTCCAGATAGTCCGACATGTCCGAAACGACTACTTCATCGCCCAGTTGCAGTCCGCTTACAACCTCCACGTATTCGAAATTGCTGTCGCCCAACTGTACTTTGCGTTTCAGCAATTGATCGTCGTTTACTACGAACAGCTCATATTCGCCTTTGCCTACATAATATGAAGCATTGGCAATCCGGAGCACATCTTCCTTGATGGCGTTCATCACGTACACGTCCGCTTTAAGTCCCGAACGCAGGCGCGGATGATTGTCTTCTTCCAACTGGGCTGTAAATGTAAGGATGCCGTTTTTGGACAGGGGAGTCATATCGCTCACCATTCCGTTCAGCTTGTTATTGCCGATTTTGACCACCACTTTGCTGCCGACGGCAATTCTGTCTCCGTAGCTGTCGGCGATTTCTCCGGCAATCTTGAAATGGGAAAGGTCGGATATAATCGCCACGCGACTGCCCTGATTGATTTGAGCGCCCACTTCGTTGTTTACGTAAGTCAATATGGCTTTGCGCGGCGAACGGATTTGCGCGTCTTCAAGAGTTCGTTTGACCTCGGCCAAGCTTTTCCGAAAAATATTAAGCTCCAACTCCTTTACCTTCAAATCGGCTACCGAAATCGACTGTTCGTTTTTGTACTTTTCTTCGTCTTCGTTCAGTTGCAACTGCCCGACTTTGTAACTCAGTTCGACTTGTCTGACTTTATCCGTAGTTCCCGCTCCCAGACTGTCGAGATACTGTTCGTTTCGGAGTTCTACCTCCTTTCGATTCAGCTCCATTTTCGAGATTTTCAGCTTCATCTCCATTTCCGACAATTTGCTGCGGGTGTTTATGTGGAGCTGTTCGAGTTGCAGACGGAGCATCTGCTCTTCGTCCAGCAGCTTTCGGTATTCCGTTTCGGCCGACTGCAAGTCCAGTTTCAGAATGGGCGTACCGACGTCTACTTCATCTCCGCCTTTCTTGTATATCTCCATAATACGTGAATTAATCGGCGAATTGATGATTTCTTCAAATGCCGGAATCACCTTTCCCATTGAGTTTACGGATACTTCGATAGTACCCCTGTCGACCGTAGAAATCATGATGTCTTTACGTGTGATCGACGATTGCATAAACGAAATTACAATAATCAGAAGCGATACGGCAATTGCCGTTCCGATGCCGATCTTGATGAATTGTTTCAGGCGTGCCCGCCTTTTCTCTTTTTTTGATATTTCTCTGTCCATGAATTTTGTTTTCCTTTTAGTAAACAAATTCCATGCCAAATTAATAAATGATTGATTATTAAGGTTTAATTAAATAATGAAGTGTTCGATTCCGAACAGAAGTGTCCGTTATTGACAAAAAAACCTCCCCTTGACTGCCTAAGCAGTACAGGGGAGGCTATAAGAGCCGCACTGTTCGATATGTAAACTCCAGATGACAGGATTTGAGCGCCTTTGCCGCCTTTGTAATCCGCTGTACACGATGTATTTCCTTTCGGAACTGCGGCCCGCCATTAACGGCAAGAGCATGTCTCGGAATTTAAGTATAATTTGATGAGTTTGCCAATCTACCAATGCGGCTTTAACTCGTTACCGTTTGCAAAGATAATGAAAGTATTTCTGATAATGCAAGATTTTTCAAAGAAAAATCGTTTTTTAACATTATCTTCTCTATTTCCTATTTCTTTGCTTTCGCAACAATAGCTTTGAAAGCATCCGGATTGTTCATAGCCAAATCGGCTAAAACTTTGCGGTTGATTTCGATACCGGCATCTTTGAGTCCGCCCATCAGACGCGAGTAGGATAATCCTTCCAGACGCGCGCCCGCATTAATACGCTGAATCCACAATGCGCGGAAATTGCGTTTTTTGTTGCGACGGTCGCGAAATGCGTAAGTAAGACCCTTTTCCCAAGTGTTCTTTGCTACTGTCCATACGTTTCTACGAGCGCCGAAATAGCCTCTCGTAAGTTTCAAAATCCTTTTTCTTTTTGCTCTCGAAGCAACATGATTTACTGATCTTGGCATAATTGTAAATTATTTTTGAATGTTAGCGCCACCTGCTTAAAGGTGGTCTTGTTTGCTAATCATTCGGTTAATAAATAAGTTATAAACTCTTGCTGATGATTATTTTAAACAAAGCAATTTCTTGACGTTGTTTATATCCGCATTAGCAACTAACCCTGTTTGAGTCAGATTTCTCTTCTGCTTCGTAGTCTTCTTCGTGAGAATATGACTTTTGAAAGCATGTTTTCTCTTGATTTTACCTGTTCCGGTAAGGGCGAACCTCTTTTTTGAACCGGAATTAGTCTTCAATTTTGGCATAACCTTAATTTTAAATGTTAATTAATATATATTTTAAATATCATTCTTCTCTATTTTTGGCGGCGCCGGTTTTGCAGCGCTTCCCTTCTTGGATATGGGCGATATCATTATAATCATCTTTTTCCCTTCCAAGACCGGCATCTGCTCTACCTTGCCAAATTCTTCGAGATCGTTGGCAAAACGCAGTAACAGTACTTCGCCCTGTTCTTTGAACAGAATCGAACGTCCCTTGAAAAATACGTAAGCCTTTACCTTAGCTCCTTCTTCAAGGAACTCTTTTGCGTGCCTGAGTTTGAAGTTGTAATCGTGGTCGTCGGTCTGCGGCCCGAATCGTATTTCCTTGACTACAATCTTAATGGCTTTCGCCTGCTGTTCTTTTTGTCGCTTTTTCTGCTGATAAAGAAATTTCTGATAATCAATAATCCTGCATACCGGAGGGCTGGCGCTCGGAGAAATCTCTACCAGATCGAAACCCATGTCCTCCGCCATCTGCAATGCCTTCGATGTGGAATAAACGCCGACTGTAATGTTCTCTCCTACAAGGCGAACTTCCGGGACGTTAATCCTTTCATTGATCCTGTATTGCTCTTTATTACGATCGTTTCTCATTAACTTGTGAATATAAATGGTGCCTCCTATCTTTGTTATGGTGTTAATAATCTATATAATGTTCATCATCTTGTTAATTTCTTCCAGAATCTGCGCCGCAAAGGTAGTAATTTTTATCGAACCTTTATCACCTTCGCCCTGTTTTCTTACGGAAACTTCATCATTTTCCATTTCTTTCTCTCCGACAATGAGCATGTAAGGTATGCGTTTCAGCTCATTATCACGTATTTTTCGACCTATTTTCTCGTTTCGGTCGTCGACGACTACGCAGATGTCTTTTGCTTCAAGTTCGGCGGCTACTTTGTACGCATAGTCGTTGAATTTTTCTCCAATCGGCAAAACGGCAACCTGATCGGGCGACAACCATAGCGGAAATTTTCCGGCTGTATGCTCGATGAGCACCGCCACAAATCGCTCCATCGAGCCGAACGGCGCGCGATGTATCATCACTGGACGATGCTTGCGATTGTCTTCTCCTGTATATTCAAGTTCGAAACGCTCCGGAAGATTGTAGTCGACCTGTATCGTACCCAGCTGCCAGCGACGTCCGATTGCATCTTTGACCATGAAATCAAGTTTAGGCCCGTAAAAAGCCGCTTCTCCCAATTCGATTTTTGCAGGCAAGCCTTTTTCCCGACATGCTTCTATTATGGCGCTCTCGGCTTTGTCCCAATTTTCGTCCGAGCCGATATATTTTTCTTTGTTATTCGGGTCACGGAGTGATATTTGGGCTTCAAACTTCTCGAAATTGAGCGCTTTGAAGATTATAAAGATGATGTCCATTACTTTCAGGAACTCGCCTTTAAGCTGGTCGGGACGGCAGAACAGATGCGCGTCGTCCTGCGTGAAGCCGCGAACGCGCGTCAATCCGTGCAACTCGCCGCTTTGCTCATAGCGGTAGACAGTGCCGAACTCGGCTAAACGAAGAGGCAGGTCTTTGTACGAGCGCGGAAAACTCTTGAATATCTCGCAGTGATGCGGACAATTCATGGGTTTGAGCAGAAATTCCTCGCCTTCCTGCGGCGTATGTATGGGTTGAAACGAATCTTTGCCGTATTTTTCATAATGCCCGGAGGTAATATAAAGCTGTTTGCCTCCTATGTGCGGCGTCATAACCTGCTGGTATCCGTATCGCTTCTGTATGCGTTTGAGCAGGTCTTCGAGTTTGAGGCGCAGTTGCGTGCCGCGCGGCAACCACAACGGAAGTCCCGCGCCGACAGCCTGCGAGAATGTGAATAATTCAAGTTCTTTACCAATCTTCCTGTGATCGCGTTTTTTTGCTTCTTCCAGAAGAATGAGGTATTCGTCAAGCAGTTTCTTTTTGGGAAAAGTGACGCCGTAGATACGGACGAGTTGTTTGCGCTTTTCATCGCCGCGCCAGTAAGCTCCG
>JAITPH010000089.1 GCA_031289515.1 Tannerella sp. | reverse complement strand
CCGCAGATAGTTTTCACCCGCGAGCGTGTCGAGACAAAGCGCGTGGTCATCCCCCGCACCATCTACGAAGAGCGCCGGATGCGTTCCAGTGAAAGGCTTGGGAAAGTGATCGAGTACATAACCTCGAACAACGTTTGCCGCACACGGATACTGTTGAGTTATTTCGGTGAGCGCAGCAGCGGCGACTGCCACAACTGCGATGTATGCCGGCGCAAGACACGGTCGGGATTGTTGCAGTGGGAGTACAGCGCCGTTCGCGAGGCTTTGCTTTTGCATCTCAAGGACAAAGGCCCGGAAGCGGTCAATAGCCTCTCGTATTCACTGCCGCTGGAGAAGGATAAGAACGTCGCCGTCATCCGCTATATGCTCGACAACAACGACAGTATCAGGCTGCAAAACGGAATCGTTCAATTAATTGACAATTGACAATTGACAATTATGAATTGTGAATTATGAATTATGAATTGTGAATTCTTCTTTCTATCCAATAGAACACGGAAAATTTCTAACTTATACCTTCCATAAAACCCGCATCAATAAAAAGGAATAAAAAAATACCGCCTCTTTTTTACCAAACGGTCAAATGTTAAATAAATACAAATATCCACAATTTGGACTGCAATTTGTTGTATCTTATATTTTTATAACTTACCTTTGCGATCGGTTACATACTATTAATAGATAATTATGGAGGAAAATAATTCACAAATACACCCAAACTGCTTAACAGCCATTCAGGTTGCAAACGGTCATTTTTTAAGTTTGTTTAACGCCAATTTCTTGCAAATAAGCTATTTTTTCTTAGAGAGAGAGAGAGAGAGAGAGAGAGAGAGATGGCCTAAAGTTTAAAAAAATCCAAAATGCCGGAGAACATTTGGCCCGGCGCTACCATGATGCCGCGGCGGGTGGGTTTGCCTTTTCGGTCATTGGCGCTTCCTGCAAAAGCAGGGTTGCTCTGCCGGAAATAGTACGCGCACGCAGAAAATATAAAACCGAATCATTCAAATCGCATAAGACTGTCATCGCTTTTGTTAGAACAAGCGATGATAAAGGCGTTTTGTATTCCACAACCCCCTTTCTATCACAAATAAGCCGGCTTAACCTTGCATCATTGATGAAAAGGCAGACCGGCGTGAAACAAGACTCCATGATGCGGGGCAAATACGGTGATCACAAACAGGGTAAAAATAACAGATAAATATTACGGCATGGAAAAATACGTCTATTTTAATTCGCGCGATACGCTGTTCAGGATAGCCCTGTCGCGGATAGTCTATTTTGAAGCAGACAAGAACTATACCAATTTGTATTTGACGAACGGACAAAAGTTAGTGTTTACCTTTGGTCTGGGGGCGATGAAAACGTATCTGGAGACAAGTTTGAAAACTGACGCCCAGTGTTTTGTGCGGATAGGAAAAAGTCTGATCATTAACCCGAACTACGTGTATAAGATTGACCTCTTGAAGCAATCATTGCAATTATACGACGAGGTGAGCGGCAAACTGTTCACGCTGTCGGCAGCGAAAGGCGCATTGAGGGAATTAAAGGAATTGTACGGCATAAACAAGTAACAGTATGGAAAATAAAAAAGAATGGATCGTCGGCAGGGAAGGAAATATTCCCGTTTCCGGCAAATATGTCAGTCGCAGGCATGCCCGACTGACCAAGGAAGCGGACGGATTATATATCGAAGACCTTGACTCGAAGGCCGGAACGTATGTAAACGGAAAAGCCGTCAAAAAGAAAAGGATCGGATTACGCGACCGTGTGTTGCTTGGCTCGGAATACGTATTGAACGTCGGGGAGATTTTGGCGCAAATACCGTTGTCGGACGCCGAGTTCGCGCAGGCTTTCCGTCATCTGAAAGTCGTGTACGAAACGTATAACCGGGCAAAACTCAAAATACAGTCGCAAAGTCAGGGAAAGATGATGCTGAAACGCATGTTGCCGATGGCTGTACCGGGTGTTTTAATGGCTGTAACAGGCGCGATATCCGAGCGTAACCGCGTCGTCACCCTGATTGTCGGGGCGGCGCTTTCCGCGTTGGCCATGGTAGGAGGCGCGATGTGGGGCGCCAAGGAAATGGGGAAAGTCCCGGAACGGATTTTTGAACTGGACGAACAGTTCAAAATAGATTATAGCTGTCCGGACTGTAAGCGATCGTTCGGACTTGTGCCGTGGGAAGGGCTTCGCCGTCAGGGACTGTGTCCGTATTGCAAACGCAAGTTTAATGCGTAAGATAAAAAAAATCAGTCTGTCACCGCAACCGGCGGGGTTGGTCACACAAACTGCCGCCGTTCATACAATACGGCTTTGCAGATTAGGCAGCGGCTGCTTTTTTGTTTTTCTTTGCAATCGCAAGTAAATAAACAAGCGAGTATTAATTTATTAAAAAACTGATGTAATGGAAAAAATTAAAGATTTTCAAGATGTAGAGACGCGCGTAGATACAGGCGCGAATGAAAAGATTCAATCGGCAGGCGCACAGGCAGGCAACGGGGCGAATCAAGTAAAAACAGGTACGGACAAGCCGTCCGGGTCGTTAAAACATGCAGCTTCCGTCGCAGGCGGAGCGGTTGCAGGCGCTGCCGGAGCTGCTGTTATCATGGGTTTTGTCGTTCCCGAAGATGCGCCGGAACCTGTACCGGAAACTCCCGACGGCATTAATTCTGCGCCGGGCATATTGCCGGATGCGGCTGATTTCAACGGAAGTCAAGTCCCTGTTGCCGGTAGTGTAAACGACGACATGAGTTTCAGCGAAGCTTTCGGCGCTGC
>JAITPH010000072.1 GCA_031289515.1 Tannerella sp. | reverse complement strand
CGCAACCGGACTCAAAAATGGTACCAAGCGACAGCAGAGGTTTTGTAATCCCGTTTTTGCTGATTTTCTTCCGCAAAGGTAACACTTTTTGGGAACTGCGCCTGCGGCGCAGTTCCCTTTCGTCATTCTTCCTGTTTGCTAAACTTGTTTAGTAATTTTCTCGCAATGACGACAAGCGCAGACGGCAAGCGCAGCAGTTCCCTTCGTCATTTTTTCTTTTTGCTAAACTCGTTGTTTAGTAACTTTCTCCCAATGGCGAACAGGGCAGCATTGTAAATCATTTCATCCAGACATTGATTATTTCGCCGATGTACATTTTGTGCAGTTGTTTGTCTGCCCAGTCGGATTTGATTTTGTTGTCGAAGATGGATTCGTGGTTTAGGGATTGTCCTACGAGTTTGCGACATTCTATTATCAGCCATGCTTCCGAGAAGGCTTTGCCGCCGGAGGGCATGTCTATTGGCGTCAGTCCGGAGCCTTTTACCTTGTCGGCATCGCGACCGCTGTGAGTGCCGCAATACTGCAATGCGTCGCGGTATGCTTCGGTATAGAACGAAAGCGTGTATGTATCGCCCTTCTCCATCAACTGGTATGTGTAACGCAAAGGATTGATAAAGCAAAAAGCTACCGGTTTGCCGTAAAGAACGCCCAAGCCGCCCCAGCTCGCCGTCATCATGTTGAATTGTTCGCCTGTACCGGCTGTAATCAACATCCATTCGTCGTTCACCATCTTTATAATGTTACCGGGTATTTTATCCGGCGCCAACTGTTTATATCCCTGAAGCGAAGGCGTCGCAGCAGCGTCGGCAAGGCATTTGCTGCCGCTGTCGCCGCTGATGCTACCATCGTAGCCGCAGGCAAGCAGTAGCGCAGGCATAAAAGCCATTGCCGCAATTAAAAACCAAACAAACTTTTTCATATCAATTCACTCTGATTATCTGATTTTGGTCTATGCTGTCGTCTTTCAGAAACGATTCCATGTGGCGTTTCTTTTTTTCTTCGAGTATCTCGTCTATCGATATCAGGATGCCGGTTTCTTCCACGTCTCCGAACTCGCGGTTGACGGCTGTCCCGAATGTCCTCATCTTCGGCGACAGGCTCATGTAGGCGTTCATCAGCGGGGGGACATTTATGCCGCGCGAACGTACTTCCTGATTCAGTACCTTGTAGTCTTCCTTGAAATCGCCGTAACAGAACAGCTTTTTCAGTTTCCCGATGTCGGTTTTGATTTTCAGCGGATTTATCGGGGTCACGAGGTTTTCGTCGTCGGGAAAATGAAGGCGGAGGAAATACAAAATCATGTCGCGCGATTCGGGGTCGTAGTCGTTGTACATCGTGACTTTACCGTAGAAATACTTGAGCGACGGATCGATGACCGGCAATGCGCCCAGACCGTCCCACAGATTGTCGAGGATGAAGATGCCCTTCGACCGTCCGAGCGTCGCCTGATATTCGAGCGAAACGAAGGAACGGCCCAGTTCGACCGTGTAGGGCAGGTATTTCGTCAGAAAATCGTCGGAGAAGTTAAACAGGTGCGCGGTGGCGAGGATGGGCGCTCCCCGCTCGTTGAACCTGACGTCCGAGCCGCACAGGAAACGATACCCGCCGAGTATCTCCTCGTCTCGCGGACTCCATACTATCAGTTGGCGGTATGCGCCTTCCATCGTGTCGAACTCGTCGATGTCGCACGAAAGGCCGCTCCCGCCTCCGTAGTAGCGGAAAGCGATTTCGCGAAGGCGTCCGATTTCCTGCATCGTGTTCGGCGCATCATGAGCCGTGACGATGTATATTTCGTTATCCGACTTGTTTGTACTTCTCAGTTTCTTCCCGTGCGTCAGTTCCGACCTTAAAATTTTTTTGTCTATTTGCTCGATAATCTTTTGCATATCATGTTTTATTTTTCTCGAAGTTTGTATACTGTTTCTTTCATCCGTTCCGCCCATTCCGCAGGCTTCAGGCTCCGGTCGAACGTCTCGTGCCGGACAGGCTTTCCGACGTATATTTCGAACGACTTGTCCTTCAGACGAAACAATTCGTCCGGCAAATATAGCATTTCCAAATTCATTTTTAAGCATATAAGTTTGCGAAAATTCGCCAGACGGTAAAAAAAGTCCGAATTGCGTCCCTCGAAATAGAGCGGCACGACGTCTCTTCCGTACTCGACGGCCTTTTGTACAAAGGACTTCTTCCATTCGAGGTCGCGGATGACGCCGCGGTGTTTTCGCGAACACAGTCCCGCCGGAAACGTGATGATGTGATTGTCCGACCGGAATGCCTCGTTCGTCAGTCCGGCAATCTCCCGGTTTTGCGTTCCGACTTTGTTGATCGGAACGAATATCGAGCGCAGATTCGGAATGAAAAGCAGCATGTCGTTTACCAGACAGCGGACGCGACCGCCGTAGCGACGGCCGAGCAGGTACGACAGGCATATTCCGTCGAAGCCGCCGAGCGGATGGTTCGACACGAAGATGTACTTGCGTCCGTCGTCCCTGTCCGGCAGGTTTTCTTCATGCCGCAGCGTCAGGGTTACGCGGAAATAGTCCTCGACGAGCGCGGTCATGAAATCGATGCCGTCCAGGTCGCGGTAAACGGTCAGAATCTCGTTGAGTTCGTCCTGATGAACCGTGCGGACAAGGTAGTTCACAACAGCAGCCGGTATCATGCCGGCCCTGTCCTTGAGCTTCGAGCGCAGAATCTGTTTGACGTCAATAATTGTATTCATGTTAGCTGTTTATTGCGCTACAAAAGTAGTAATAATCCGCAATTATGTATCGAAGGAAAGAAAAATTCGTTCAAAAATTTGCATTTTCCGAAAATATGCGTTTCCTTTACGGTCTGATTATTCATTTATTAAAACTTTAGAATCATTATGATGACACCTTTTTTCAAGTATGCGCTGATTACGGTCGCATTTTTCGGCTTGCAGGTTAAAGCCGACGTCAAATTACCTGCCATTTTTAGCGATAACATGGTACTGCAGCAGCAGTCCTCGGTAGCCGTCTGGGGCTGGGCAAAGCCGAATGCCGGAGTGAGCGTGACGACGTCGTGGAACGGCCGTTCGTATTCCGTGCGGAGCGGCGCGGACGGCTCGTGGCGCGTGAAAGTCGCCACGCCGGCAGCCGGTTTCAAGCCCTTCACGATTACCGTCAGCGACGGCAAGAGTGTCCGGCTGAACAACATTCTGATAGGCGAGGTCTGGATCTGTTCCGGACAGTCGAACATGGAGATGCCGATGAAGGGATGGAGCAACCAGCCAATCGAGGGAGCGGCCGAAGCCATAGCCCATTCCGCCAACGACGGCATCCGCTGCTTTACGCTTCAGAAGGCTTCGACGGCTACGGCAAGGACGGACTGCGCAGGCGCGTGGGAGGCTGCCGGTCCGCAGACCGTGCCCAATTTCACGGCGACAGGCTATTACTTCGCCCGCTTTCTGAACGAGGCTCTCGGCGTTCCGGTCGGGCTGATACACACGAGCTGGGGCGGCGCGCGCATCGAGGCATGGATGACGCCCGCCTCGCTGAAGGACATTCCCGAAAAGCCGATTCCGGCGACCGACGCCGACATTAAAATCAACAACGGCTCGCCGGCAGTCCTGTACAACGGCATGATTCATCCCATTGCAGGCTACGGCATACGCGGCGCAGTGTGGTATCAGGGCGAGTCGAACCGCGACGAGCCGGCGCTGTACGTCCGCATGTTCGACAAGCTCGTCCGCGGCTGGCGCGATATATGGGACGTGGGCGAGTTTCCGTTCTATTACTGCCAGATAGCGCCGTACGAGTATAACGACAGCCGCAATTCGGGCTTGCTTCGCGAAGCGCAGTCGAAGGGCATGACGACGACGCCCAATACCGGAATGGCCGTCCTGATGGACGCCCGCAGCAATGCCTGCATTCATCCTCCCAAGAAGAAGGACGCGGGCGAACGCATGGCTCTCTGGGCGCTTGCGCGGACGTACGGATGGGAACGGATGCAGTATCGCAGTCCGGAATTGAAGGAGTTCAGGACGGAGGGGCGCGTTGCCGTTCTCGTTTTCGAACATGCGGGCAGCAGCGGACTGACTTCCAACGGCGGGGAGATTCTGAACTTCCGCGTTGCCGGGAAGGACAAGCGTTTCTATCCCGCAAAGGCCGCCATAAACGGCAATACGGTATACGTGTTTTCGGCGTCGGTAGCCGAGCCGGTTGCGGTGCGGTACTGTTTCGACGATACTTCAGCCACGGAAATCTTCGCTCTCGAAAGCGAACTTCCGCTGTCGTCGTTCCGGACCGACGAGTGGTAGGTCTTAATTTGAACAACTAACAGTGAATAACTGACAGTGAATAGGTCGTCGTTCCGGACCGACGAGTGGTAGGTCTTAATTGACAATGAAGGAAACCGTCATTGGTGGCGGTAACAGTCATTGGCAGCAGTAACCGTCATTGCGAGGAACGAAGCAATCCAGAGAAAGATAGGGCGCTGGATTGCTTCGTTCCTCGCAATGACGACAAGCGCAGCCGTTTCGCTTCGTCATTTTTCCTGTTTGCTAAACTTGTTTAGTGATTTTCTCGCAATGACGGCAAGCGCAGACAGCAAGCGCAGCGAGTCCCTCAGTCATTCTTCCTGTTCGCCAGACTCGTTTGGTAACTTTCTCGCAATGACGGAATGTGGCGCTTCGTCCAT
>JAITPH010000028.1 GCA_031289515.1 Tannerella sp. | reverse complement strand
CATTCCGAAATCGAAAAGGAACTGTATGACTTGTGTATTGCTTTCGGGCATCAATATCCCGCCGACGTAAAAGCGGAAAGGGAAAAGGCGGGGAAGATAAGTACCGTATATACATGCTGTTCCGAAGCGCGTCCCAATACATTCACCTTTTCTCCGCCTGCGGAAGCTACATGGATCGGTTGGCACGCCATGGCGGGAAATTATGACGGCTACCTGCGGTGGTCTTACAACAGCTGGACGACGGATCCCTTGCATGACTCACGTTTTCGTACATGGGCTGCCGGCGACTGTTATATCGTTTACCCCGGCGCAATAAGCAGTATTCGCATGGAACGGTTGATTGAAGGCATTCAGGACTACGAAAAGATCAGAATACTCAAGGAGGAGTTTGCCGCAGCCGGCAAGAAAGCGAAATCGGACCGCTTACAGACAATCGTTTCTCCTTTCACCGTAGATGAACTCGAAGCTAAAGGCGCTGCGACAATGGTAAAAACTGCCCGAAAGGCGCTTAATGAACTGTAAATTTAAAATTAGATACTATGTTTTCAGGAATTATTGAAGAGGCGGCTGTTGTAAGAGCCATTGTTAGTGATGGCGGGAATATTCATTTCGAGTTTTCCGTGTCGTTTGTCGACGAACTTAAAATAGACCAGAGCGTTGCCCACAACGGCGTTTGCCTGACCGTTGTCCGCAAATACGAGGATTCTTATGCGGTCACGGCGATAAAAGAAACGCTTGAGCGGTCGAATCTGGGTTTGCTATGCGTTGGCGATTTGGTCAATGTAGAGCGCAGCATGATTATGAACGGACGGCTGGACGGACATATCGTTCAGGGACATGTCGACCGGACGGCCGTCTGCACAGACGTAAGAGAAGCCGACGGCAGCCGGTATTTCGCTTTTGAGTACGGTTTCGATAAGGCAATGGCGCAACAGGGATACCTGACGGTCGAGAAAGGCTCGGTATGCGTTAACGGCGTCAGCCTGACGGTCTGCAACTCGAAGGACGACGGCTTTGAAGTGGCAATCATCCCGTATACTTTTGAAAACACGAATTTCAGCCGGATAAAAAAGGATACGGTCGTTAATCTCGAATTTGATATAATAGGCAAGTACATCAGCAAACTGACAGGGATACGGCAGCCGGATTAATACACGCTTGCGGCACGCTGATATGTGTGCGATACGGATTTTCCGGTATATGTTTCGTCGGGAACATATACCGGATTCTCTCTTATGCCCAAACAGACGTCTCCGCTACGCCCCTTCGTCGCTCCGGTTGACATGGCGGACACGCGCGCCACATCATATCTGCGAAAATCCGCCTTGTCTGCGTGCTTTTGACGGACGCTGTCAAAGGAAATAAATTTCCATAAGCAAGGGAAAAAATTTCCATACGTGCGGAGATTTGTCCGGACACGTATGGAAATTCACGCCCATTCGGATTTGCAATTCTGCGGAACGACAGGCGATAGATTGACGGAGATAATTGTCAATTAATCTCCAGTTGCAGCGTTTTTGTAGGCGCGTCGCAGACTTCGGTCGGACCGAAGTACTGAATCGGCCCGGGATAGACATAATCGGTAGCAGTCGCCCAGAAATCACGGCTTGCCTTGAAAGCCTTGAACGGCGCGCCATCGAGGTCGACCAGCGCTTTCCTGATTACAGGCACATCCATCATGACTTCCTTTTTTGCCTCGTTTCCGTTTTCATTCGCTACCGTTACCGTTACCAGACGTTTCTCCATGTTCATCATCATCGTGATTGGAATACCGCCGGCAATCCATTTGTCGGCCGGATAAGTCGTGTTGCGCACCGACGACATGTATCCCGTTTTACCCGCCCCGATAAGGCAGGCAGCCGTATAACCCAGCGAATAGCAGTAGTCGGCGTCATAGTTCGACGGCGCTGCACAGCGTCCCTCGTATCCGAAGAAGTGAACCTGCGTAGAGAAATTTTTTGAATAAAGTTTGTTATCCTGTTTTGCAAGATATGCACCGACCATTTCGGCGAGCAGTTTCTCCGTTTCAATCAGCGATACCTGCACGTTACCGTGGCTGTCGCGGTCTAATATCAGCTGTCGCGCGACAGCTTCCGGCAGGCTCGCATACAGTTTCGCGTTTTCGTCCGAGAGCTTGTTTGTTATATAAGCAATCTGTTCGGTCTTTTTGATCATCTTAAATTCCGACTCGTTCTCTCCCAGAAATACCGTCAGTTCCTTAATCAGGTTTTTAAATTCGGGGATGAACTCGACGAGACCTTCCGGAATCAGCACCGTGCCGAATTTGTCGCCCCGGTCGGCGCGTTTCATTACCGTATCGGCGATGTTGCGAACAATGTCGTCGAGGGTCATTTGTTCCTTCTCAATCTCTTCCGATATTATACATATATTGGGATGAGTTTGCAGAGCGCATTCGAGCGCAATATGCGAAGCCGAGCGTCCCATAAGTTTTATGAAATGCCAGTACTTGCGAGCCGAGTTGCAGTCGCGCTGAATGTTTCCGATAACTTCGGAATAGACCTTACACGCGGTATCGAAGCCGAAAGAAGTCTCTATCTGCTCGTTTTTCAGGTCTCCGTCGATAGTTTTCGGGCAGCCTATAACCTGTACGTCGGCGTTTATCGACTTGTAGTATTCGGCCAGAACGCAAGCGTTGGTATTCGAATCGTCGCCGCCGATTATGACCAGCGCCTTTATGTCAAGTTTCTTGAGAATCTCAAGACCCTTGTCGAACTGTTTCTTTTCTACAAGTTTGTCGCGTCCCGATCCGATGATGTCGAATCCGCCGGTATTGCGAAAATCCTTGATGTAGTCTTCCGTCAGCGGCTTGTAGACGTGATTTATCAGACCCTTGGGTCCCATTTCAAAGCCGTACAGTTTGGAATCCCTGTTAGCCTTTACGATTCCGTCGAAAAGTCCGGCGATGACGTTATGTCCGCCCGGAGCCTGACCGCCGGACAGTATAACGCCGACATTGACAGCCTCTCCGGAGCTTTTTTCGTCGCTTCTTTCAAATCTGACGACCGGCATTCCGTAAGTATTCGGAAACAGTTCCCTGATTTTCTCACGGTCGGCAACGGATTGAGTCTTCTCGCCTTCTACGGCTTTTACGTTCTCTGTGAGCGCGGCAGGCATCTTTGGAATGTAGCTTGAACGCGCGATTTGCAATGCACTTTTAGTCATAAATATATGTGTTAATGGTTAAAAATATTCAAAATTTGACGCAAAAGTACTATTTTTTTTTCGATATGTCAAACAAAATCGAAAAAAGCATTATCTTCGCAGTTATTATAAATGATATTTATGAAGAAAAAAAGAGTAATAAAGGCATTGTCGGCAGCCGTAGCCATGATTGTTATAGCCACGGTTGTCGCATATTTCATGTACGAAACGGAAAAGCCATGGATGGCGCTTTATATAGCCTGTTGCGGCGGCGTTCTGGTCGTAAATTTGATAATATCCATTATCTTTGTGAACAAAAATCTTGGAGATAAAAGGGAGAACTGAAAAATTTTTACTACTTTTGCGTCCTATTTTCGGAACAGTAACAGATAATCTAAATAAATAAAACAAGAAAGAATGAACGTTTCTCTTAAAAACGACGGTGCTGCAAGAGGCATCATTACAGTAGAGATTGAGAAGAATGACTATGCGGAGAAGTTGGAAAAGAACTTGCACAAACTTCGCCAAAAGGTCAATATGCCGGGCTTCCGCAAGGGAATGGTGCCGGCCGGACTGGTAAAGAAACTTTACGGCAAGCACGCTCTGGCTGAAGAAGTGGAAAAATTGACGACGGAAAACCTCGTTGCATATATCCGTGACAATAATATCAGGATATTGGGGCAACCGATACCGAGCGATACGGATCAGCCCGAAATAAATTTTGAAACGGACGAGAAATTCGAGTTCAGTTTCGACGTCGCCCTGTCGCCTACGATAGACGTCAAGCTGTCCAAAGAAGACATCTTGCCGTATTATCGGATAAAAGTCGACGATGAAGCAATAGATAAAAGGATAGATACGTATCGCAAGGAACTGGGAACGTATGATACGGTAGACGAGTTTGAAGACGACGACATGATAAAGGGAAAACTGGTAGAAACAGAAAACGGAGAGCCGAAAGAAGGATGCATATTCGTCGAGGACGCAGTTTTGATGCCCTCGTATATGAAAGGCAAAATGGAGCAAAAGAAGTTTAAAGGCGCAAAAAAAGGCGCAAAAATCACTTTTAATCCGTATAAGGCATATAAAGGCGCTGAAGCCGAGATTTCCTCTTTGCTGAAAATCGAAAAAGACGCGGTAAAAGGCATGAAGAGCGATTTCACCTTCGAGATAAAGGAGATTACGCGATACAAAAAAGCCGAACTTAACGAAGACTTGTATGACCGTATCTTTGGCAAGGGCGCGGTCGGCGACGAGGCGTCGTTCAGGGAAAAGATCGGAGAGACCGTTACCGCGCAATACAATTCCGAAAGCGAGTGGATATTCAAGAAAAAGATGCGAAAAATGTTTGTAGATAAACTGTCCGGCATCGCTTTTGCGGACGACATACTGAAACGGAGTTTTCTGGCGTCGAGCGAAAAAATGACGGAAGAAGACCTGGAAAAAGAATATCCCGAAATACTGGAAGACTTGAAATATCGTCTGTTCAGGGAAGAACTGCTAAAGGAAAACAATGTAACGGTCGAGGACAGCGAAGTCGAGGAACAGGCGAGATCCTTGACAAGAATACAGTTCGCGCAGTATGGCATGTTTTCCGTTCCCGACGACGTGCTTGAAAAATACGTCAAGGGTATGCTTGGAAACGAGGAAACGCGAGCTAATATGGTAGATAAGGCGATAGAGGACAAGGTTTCGGCCGTCGTCAAGGACATGATTACCGTTGAAGAAAAGGAAGTGACGGAAGAGGAACTGGGAAATGTCGCGTATGAAGGACAGGAAATTTGAAAATCTTATATATATAAATGACTTATGAACGAATTTAAAAATTATGCAACAAAGCATCTGGGCATGAACAGCAATACGCTGGACGGCTATATGGAAACTGCGGGCAGCTATATATCTCCGACCATAATAGAGGAGAGACAGCTGAACGTTGCCCAGATGGACGTGTTTTCGCGTCTGATGATGGACCGTATAATATTTTTAGGCACGCAGATAGACGATTATACGGCAAATGTCATTCAGGCGCAGCTTTTATATCTCGACACGAGCGATCCCGGCAAGGACATCGCAATCTATATCAATTCGCCCGGAGGCTCTGTTTACGCCGGTTTCGGCATATACGATACGATGCAGTTTATAAGCAGTAAAGTATCTACTATATGTACGGGAATAGCGGCGTCGATGGCGTCCGTGATACTGGTTTCGGGCGCGGAAGGCAAGCGTTTTGCCTTGGAACACTCGCGCGTACTTATACATCAACCTATGAGCGGCGTTCAGGGACAGGCTTCGGACATGGAAATAGCCGTGCGCGAAGTATTGAAACTGAAAGCCGAGCTTTACAGGGTTATCGCGAAACATTCGGGCAAGCCGTATGAAGACATAGAGCGCGACAGCGATCGCGATTACTGGATGACGGCTTCCGAAGCTAAGGAATACGGTATGATAGATGACGTGTTATTGAAAAAAAAGTAAAAGACAATGAGTAGAGCAGATGACAGATGTTCGTTTTGCGGCAAAACCCGCAGAGGCGCTAAAATGTTGATAACCGGTATATCCGGGTCTATTTGCGAAAACTGCGCCGAACAGGCTTTCAATTTAGTCCGGGAAGAACTTAAAAACAAGAAAGACGGCAAATTTCTTATGGACGAGAAGGAATTTCCGAAACCCAACGTAATAAAGCGTTTTCTCGACGAATACGTAATAGGTCAGGACGATGCGAAAAGATACCTGTCGGTAGCCGTTTACAATCATTATAAACGGTTGACGCAGAAAGAAACCGGCGACGATGTAGAGATAGAGAAATCGAACATAATCATGGTCGGCTCTACCGGAACAGGAAAGACGTTGCTTGCCCGCACGATAGCGAAAAAGATAAACGTTCCTTTCTGCATAGTCGATGCGACGGTCTTCACCGAAGCCGGATACGTGGGCGAAGATATCGAAAGTATTCTGACCCGCCTGTTGCAGGCGTCCGATTATGATGTCGAATCCGCTCAGAGAGGCATTGTCTTTATCGACGAGATAGATAAAATAGCCCGCAAGAGCGACAATCCGTCGATAACGCGGGACGTCAGCGGCGAAGGCGTTCAGCAAGGCTTGCTGAAACTGCTCGAAGGCGCGGTCGTGAACGTGCCGCCGCAGGGCGGGCGCAAACATCCCGAACAGCGCATGATAGCCGTTGATACCAAAAATATACTGTTTATTTGCGGAGGCGCTTTCGACGGTATAGAAAAGAAAATTGCGCAACGGCTCAATACCCGCGTGGTAGGCTATACGACAAGCCTGAATACTAACGCCGTAGACAGAAGCAATTTGATAAAATACATTACGCCGACGGATTTGAAGTCTTTCGGTTTGATACCCGAAATAATAGGCCGCCTGCCTGTTCTGACGTATCTAAGCCCGTTAGACCGCGAAGCGTTGAAGCGAATACTTACAGAACCGAAAAATTCTATCGTCAAGCAATATGTGAAACTGTTTGAGATGGACGGGATAAAACTCACATTCGACAGGGACGTCTACGACTATATAGTGGATAAGTCGATAGAATTTAAGTTGGGGGCGCGCGGTTTGCGTTCGATTGTAGAAGCTATAATGATGGATGCTATGTTTGAGATGCCTTCGGGAACGCAAAATGATTTACATGTGACGTTGCAGTATGCAAAAGAGAACTTTGAAAACTCAGACGTCAATAAGTTGCAGATAGCATAAATATTTTTAATTCCGAGTATGGCAAAAGAAAAAAGTCCGGCAAAAGAGAAAAAACCGGCAAAGATAACGGTAACCGTGGAAAAGACAAAAGATACGAAAAAAGCGACAAAAACAAAGCCGCCAAAGTCTGACGATGTCGAAACGGCAAAACAGAAAAGCACAAAGGTCGCATCCGGAAAATCGACAAAGAAAAGCGCTGGAGCCGCTGTGTCGAAATCTTCCGCGAGTAGAAAGAAGGGCGATATGATAACCGATGCTCTCAAACTGCATTTCGGCTTTGATACCTACAAGGGTAATCAGAGAAAAATCATAGAAAACGTGCTTGCCGAAAAAGACACGTTTGTGCTGATGCCGACAGGCGGCGGCAAATCGCTTTGCTACCAGTTGCCGGCGCTGATAATGCCCGGCACGGCAATCATCATCTCGCCCTTGATAGCGCTGATGAAAAATCAGGTTGATGCAATGCGCAATTTCAGCGATGAAGACGGAGTGGCGCATTTCATAAATTCGTCGCTCAACAAGGCCGCTATCGACGACGTCAAATCCGACATCCTGTCCGGTAAAACAAAATTACTGTACGTAGCGCCCGAATCGCTGACGAAAGAAGAAAACATGGAGTTCCTGCGTCAGGTAAGGATTTCGTTCTACGCAATCGACGAGGCGCACTGTATCTCGGAATGGGGACATGATTTCCGCCCCGAATACCGTCGCATCCGTCCGATAATAAATCAGATAGGAGCGCGTCCGCTGATAGCGCTCACAGCTACGGCAACTCCAAAAGTGCAGCACGACATACAGAAGAATCTCGGAATGATGAAGGCAATGGTCTTTTCGTCATCGTTCAACCGCCCGAATCTCTACTACGAAGTCAGACCCAAGACCGAAAACATTGACCGCGACATAATAAAGTTTATCCGTGCAAATGAAGGGAAATCGGGAATAGTATATTGCCTGAGCCGCAGGTCAGTCGAAAAATTCGCCGAGATATTGATGGCGAACGGCATAAAAGCCCGCGCATACCACGCCGGTATGGAATCGCAGGTGCGCTCGGACAATCAGGACGCTTTCCTGATGGAAAAGGTAGACGTCATCGTGGCTACGATAGCTTTTGGTATGGGCATCGACAAGCCTGACGTCAGGTACGTGATACATTACGACATACCCAAAAGCCTTGAAGGATATTATCAGGAGACAGGCCGTTCCGGTCGCGACGGAGGCGAAGGGCAATGTATCGCCTTTTATTCATACAAGGACTTGCAAAAACTCGAAAAATTCCTGCAAGGCAAGCCTATCGTCGAGCAGGAGATAGGAAAGCAATTATTGCTCGAAACGGCTGCCTATGCCGAGACGGCAGTGTGCCGGCGCAAAGTCCTGCTACATTATTTCGGAGAAAAATTTAACGAGGAAAATTGCAACAACTGCGATAATTGCCTTAAACCAAGACAGATGATAGAAGCGAAAGAATTGCTTCAGACCATGCTTGAAGCAATTTCGACGCTCAAAGAAAAATATAAAGCCGATTATGTCGTTAATGTATTAATGGGCAGCGAGACGTCCGACATATTGTCGTACAAGCATAACGAACTTGAAATATTCGGCACCGGCGAGGAAGAAGGCGAGAAGTTGTGGCATGCAATCATTCGTCAGGCGCAGATTGCCGGATATATCGAAAAAGATATTGAGAACTACGGCTTGTTGAAAATATCGTCTAAGGGACAGGGTTTCATAAAGAAGCCGGTTTCATTTATGGTCGTCAAAGACCATGAATTTGACGACGACGATGAAAACGAAGACATGCCGGTACATGTCGGCGCTTCGTGCGCCGTCGATCCGGAGTTGTTTTCGATAATGAAAGACTTGCGCAAGAAGATGTCGAAGAGGCTTGAAGTGCCGCCTTACATCATCTTTCAGGATCCTTCGCTTGAAGCAATGGCTACGATTTATCCGGTGACAATCGAGGAGTTGCAAAATATACCGGGCGTAGGCGCGGGAAAGGCGAAACGCTACGGAAAAGAATTTATCGGCCTCATCAAGAAGTATGTGGACGAAAATGAAATCATCCGTCCCGAAGATATGCGGGTAAGGACGATTGCCAACAAGTCGAAGCTCAAAGTATGGATAGTACAGAGCATAGACCGGAAAGTGGCGCTCGACGATATAGCAATAAGCAAAGGACTGGAGTTCGACGAATTGCTTGATGAAATCGAGACTATTGTATATTCGGGCACTCGCATAAATATAGATTATTTTATCGTCGACGTTATGGACGAAGACCATGTCGAAGATATATATCAATATTTCAAGGAATCCGTTACGGATTCGCTGGAGGTCGCAATCAAGGAATTGGGAAGCGACTATACCGAAGAAGAAATACGTCTTGTACGTGTAAAATTTATTTCAGAATTAGCTAATTGATAAATAATAAGTAAAATGAAAATTGATGTTCTTATGAATAAAACAGTAATGTTATTAGTCTCGGTAGTAATGATAACTACCGTGGAAGCGAAGAAGAAAGACCCTGTTGTAATGACTGTTGCGGGAAAAGACGTTCCGCTATCCGAGTTTATTTATATTGCGAAGAAAGACAATAGCGTGGATTTGACTAACAAGAAGTCCGTTGATAATTTTGTCGAGTTATTTAAAAACTACAAATTGAAGGTAGCCGACGCCGAGGCGCTGAACATTCACAAGTCGCCTAAATTTGAAAGAGAACATAAAGACTACGCAAACCAGTTGCAGGCAAGTTTTCTTTCGGACAAGGCGGGCGAAGATTCGGCGCTTCATGTTGTATACGAACGGACGAAGTACATACCGGGATGCAGGCATATATATTTCAGGTTTCCTTCGGGCGAAATCGTCTCAAAAGATACGGTAGACGCCTACAACAGGGCGGTTGCCGCATATAATCGCATAAAGAACGGCGAATCGTTCGAGTCGGTGGGTAAGTCTCTCGTCGGGTCGGGCGATCAGGATACCGTCACTTATGTAGACGCGGAATACGTTTATCCGCTTCAGATACCGAGAACTGTTGAAAACAAACTCTTTTCGATGAAAGAAGGCGAGATATGCGAGCCTCTGCGGTCGGAGGGCGGCTTTCATCTGATGGAACTGTATCGCAAAACACCCAATCCGGGCAGAGTGCGTGTAGCTCACATTCTGATAGCCTTTCCGGCGGATAAGCCGGCAGAAGAGCAGGATGCAGCTGCGCTCCAGAAAGCCGATTCCATCTACGAACTGGTTGTCGCAGGCGAAGATTTCGCCGAACTTGCCCGGCAGTTTTCGGCGGATACCGTAACCGGCAAAAGAGGCGGAGTACTGCCTTATTTCGGCTTGGGCATGATGGTAGAGCCTTTCGAGAAGACTGGGTTTGCATTTGAAAATGTCGGCGATATAAGCAAACCGGTACAAACCCGCTACGGCTATCATCTGTTGAAACTTCTCGACCGCAAGAAAGAAATATCGTTTGAGGAAATGGAGGCTCAATTGTATGAATCGATGCGACAGTCGGATCGTAATTTCGATTTGTACCGGAGCTTCGACGAAAAGATGAAAAAGCGTTTCGGATATGTTTTCTATCCGGAGGCTTACGATGAATTGCGACAGCTTGCCGATTTGTATTTCCCGACGGATACTTCTTTCTATTACGCGGGAATGAAATATACCAAGCCGCTGATAACGCTCAAGGAAATAGATTTTCCGCAGTATGAGTTCGTTGATTATCTTATGAGGCAGCCGATCTCAGCAAAGCCGTTTTCGCTCGATTTCATGCAGGAGATAT
>JAITPH010000259.1 GCA_031289515.1 Tannerella sp. | reverse complement strand
TATCCTGTGCAATTACGGGCATTGTCAGTATCGACAAAGATAGTAAAAATTGTTTCTTGTTCATATCTCTTTGTAAAATTCAAAAATACAGGGCAAAAGTAACGAAAAAAAATGTTTTTTGCAAGCGATAGGCAAAAAAATCGTTCATGCGTAGAATAATTTCCGAAAATCAGGTATATTTGCACGTTATTTTAAAGGATGATTAAATGGATTTTGAGATTTCTTCGCCATTCAAACCGACAGGCGACCAGCCTGACGCCATAAAAGCTCTTGTGGAAGGACTTCGGGCGGGAGCGCAATACCAGACCCTGCTCGGCGTCACCGGCTCGGGCAAGACTTTTACGGTAGCAAACGTAATTGAGCAAATACAGCGTCCGACGCTTGTTTTGAGCCACAATAAAACGCTTGCAGCACAGTTGTACAGCGAGTTTAAAGGCTTTTTTCCGCGTAACGCCGTTGAGTATTTTGTCTCGTATTACGATTATTATCAGCCGGAAGCGTATATTCCCAAGACAGATACGTATATCGAAAAAGACCTTGCCATTAACGAGGAGATAGATAAATTGAGGTTGCGGGCGACGGCATCGCTGCTTTCCGGAAGGCGCGACATCATCGTCGTTTCGTCGGTTTCGTGTATTTACGGTATGGCAGATCCGAGCGCATTTGCCGAGCAGGTAGTCTATATCAAAAAAGGAATGGTGATACCGCGCGATATGTTGTTGCATCGGTTCGTGGACGCCCTGTACGTTAATAACAAGGTCGACTTTAAAAGCGGATGTTTCCGCGTTAAAGGAAATACGGTCGATATTTATCCGTCGATAGAAGGGTACGACGGCATAGCATACAGGATAGAATTTTGGGGCGATGAAATAGAGCGTATTTCTTCGTTCAATCCGCTAACCGGTTATGAACTGGACGAACAGGACAGCCTGAACATATATCCTACAAATCTGTTCGTCACGACGCCCGACCGTGTGAAATCGGCGCTCGGACAGATTGCCGTCGATCTCGGTACGCAGGTCAAATTTCTGGAAAGCATCGGAAAAACATTTGAAGCCAAGCGTTTACACGAGCGCGTCACTTTTGATATGGAAATGATTCAGGAATTGGGGCATTGTTCGGGAATAGAAAACTATTCGCGTTATTTCGACGGTCGGGAAGAAGGCGACCGGCCGTTTTGCCTGCTCGATTATTTTCATAAGGATTTCTTGCTCGTTGTAGATGAAAGTCATGTTACCGTGTCGCAGATACGCGCCATGTACGGAGGCGATCGCTCGCGCAAGAATACGCTTGTCGAATACGGATTCCGTATGCCTGCCGCACGCGATAACCGCCCGCTTACCTTCGATGAATTTGAAAAACTCACGAATACTGCTATTTACGTTAGCGCCACGCCTGCCGATTACGAGCTTGAGAGAAGCGAAGGCATCATCGTAGATCAGGTGATTCGTCCGACAGGACTGCTTGACCCCGAGATAGAAATTCGTCCGACCCTGAATCAGATTGACGACCTGATGGAGGAGATACAAGAGCGCGCGGCTGTCGACGAACGGGTTCTCGTTACGACTCTCACAAAACGCATGGCGGAGGAATTGGCTGATTATCTGGCCCGTATGGGCGTTAGATGCGAGTATATCCACAGCGGCATCGAGACGCTGGAGCGAGTTCGCATCATGGACGATTTACGCAACGGACTGTTCGATGTACTTGTCGGCGTGAATCTTTTGCGCGAAGGTCTCGACTTGCCTTCGGTTTCTTTGGTTGCGATTCTCGACGCCGACAAGGAGGGCTTTCTGCGGTCGCATCGCTCGCTCACCCAGACAGCCGGACGCGCTGCCCGCAATATCAACGGAAAAGTGATTTTCTACGCCGACGTCGTCACCGAAAGCATGAAACGGACGATGGACGAGACGATTCGCCGTCGCGAGAAGCAACTTGCTTATAATGAGCGGCATGGCATAACTCCGCGTCAGATTGTAAACAATACGATGTCGCTTCTGGGCGAGACAAAGCATAAATCAATCGAAGAATATGCGTATGTCGAATCGGATGCGTCGAAGGTTGCCGACCCGATTATCCAATATATGAACAGGGGACAGTTGCAAAAAGCCATCGAATTGACAAAAAAACAGATGATCGACGCCGCAAAGAAACTTAATTTTATCGAAGCCGCACAATATCGCGACGAAATGATGAAAATGCAGGAAATGCTTAATAATAAACCTGTTGAAGATGGTGCTTGACGGAAAAACAGCCATGGTTGCAGACGTCGAAAAAAGTTTGTATTGAAAATTTCTCTTAAAAATGTTTTTCATTTGAAAAACATGTTGTACATTTGTGCTCTTTACGTATGTTACTAAACAACAGTGGTTAAACAAGAAAGGAGAATTATTGACTTATCGGCAAGTCTGTCAGATGTTTGGAGAGTTCTGACGGAAGAGGAGCGCATAATACTTCGTAATAATTCCAAGATTCTGAATTTCAAGAAGAATGAAAAGATTTATTGCGAAGGTGATGAGCCGCATGATATGATGTGCCTTCTCAAAGGTAAGGTAAAAATTTATAAGGATGGAGTAGGGGGTCGAAGTCAGATTATCAGAATGATCAAGCCTATCCAGTATTTCGCTTACCGTGCGGGGTTTGCGCAGGAGTTGTATCTGACCAATGCTTCGGCGTTCGAGGCTTCGACCGTCTGCATTATTCCGATGAATATTGTCGAAAAACTTATCTACGGCAATCCGAATCTCGCAATGTTTTTTATCCGCCAGCTTTCGATAGACCTTGGCGTAGCCGACGAACGGACGGTAAATCTCACCCAGAAGCATATCAGAGGTCGCCTCGCCGAATCTTTGCTGTTTCTCAGAGACAATTACGGTCTGGAAGAAGACGGCGCAACGATAAGCATCTATCTGTCGCGCGAAGACCTTGCCAATCTCTCCAATATGACGACTTCAAACGCTATCCGCACGCTTTCTATGTTCGCTTCGGAACATATAATAGCGATGGACGGGCGCAAAATCAAGATTATAGACGAGGAACGTTTGCGCAAGGTAAGTCGGCGCGGATAGCGGTTTACGAGATACTTTCCCTGATTCGGACAAGTTTTCGGAGCAATCTCTCAAGCAAGTCAAGTGGCAGCATGTTTGTTGCATCCGACTTTGCCTTTAACGGCTCTGTGTGCGTTTCGATAAACAGGCCGTCAGCGCCGACAGCTATCGCCGCCTTTCCTATCGTTTCGATTAATTCGGGTAATCCGCCCGACACGCCCGACGTCTGATTCGGTTGTTGCAAAGAGTGCGTTATGTCCATTATGACCGGAAAGCCGGTTTTTTTCATTATCGGAATACTGCGAAAATCGACTACAAGATCGGTGTAGCCGAAAGTCGTGCCGCGTTCGGTAAGCATCACTTCGCTGTTGCCTGCGTCGACGACTTTGCTTGCCGCAAACGACATTGATTCGGGCGCAAGGAACTGTCCTTTCTTGATGTTTACGATTTTTCCTGTTTTGGCTGCCGCTACAAGCAAGTCGGTCTGACGGCACAAGAATGCCGGTATCTGCAAAACGTCGACATATTCGGCTGCCATCGCGGCTTCATGCGTTTCGTGTATGTCCGTCACCGTCGGGATGAGGAAAGTCTCGCTTACCTTGCGGAGTATTTTCAGCGCCTTTTCGTCGCCTATGCCGGTGAACGAATCGACGCGCGAGCGGTTTGCCTTGCGGTACGAGCCTTTAAAAATATACGGTATGCCAAGTTTTGCCGTTATTTCGGCAATTCTTTCGGCAATTCTCAATGCCATTTCTTCGCCTTCGATGAC
>JAITPH010000057.1 GCA_031289515.1 Tannerella sp. | reverse complement strand
CTGATTTTTTCCAGTGTTGCCATTCTATATTATAAATTACAATTAATATTCTGTATATCAGCGCCATAAAGTCATAACAACCAAAAAGCGCCGTTGCTTAAAGCGCACAAAGGTATAAAAAAAATAAAAGCGAGCAAAAAAAATGTTCTTTTTTTACAAACTGTCTTCGCAAGAAGATTGCGGAATCACTTTTTTCTCGGAATTGAATTGCACCAATTTCGCCCAGTCGATTATGCCGTTATCATCGCAGAACTGGCTTGAAAACAGCTTGGTAAACTTGTTAATCACTTGGATGTAGGATTCTTGGAACTCGTTATTTCGTTCATGCGCTTTGAATCCTAAAGGCTCTATAAGGTCGAGGTACAAGTTTTCGTTTCCGGAGATAAACGTCCAAAATTCCTGTCCGCAATATTTGAAGTAATCGCCTTTGTCGGGCTTGTTGTTACGTCCGTAACAGCAACCGTTTACAGCTACAACGTTAAGATTCGAGTTGCCGGTGCGCAACGTTTTCTTTGCTGTTTTAAAGTCGGCAATCATTTTTGAGATTTGGCTGCTGTTTCCCCAGTTCGGCCCAGACTTAATCGTCACAATATACCTTGTATTGTCTTTATCAAATTCAAGGTCTACGTTAGGAATCCCCGATTTCCATCCGTTATAAACTTTCTGATTTACAAAAATGGATAGTCCTTCCAGCCAATCCCCGAATATGGTTTCTTCGTTTGACGAAATATGCGCATCCACAATTCCGCGAATAATCTGTTCGGAAGTCAGCGTGTTTTTGGCTTTGAACAAATACGGATTCTTGCGCAACAATACGTCGGACAATTTCAGCTTATTAACACTGTCTATTCGCTTTTCGTGGAAAGAGTTGATGTTCGATTCAACGTATTGCGTAGCGTCTGCTATATTCAGTGTGTTCATTTATATTGACTTGTGAATTAAACAGTAAAGGCTCTTTCGGCTCAAGTTTTTCTTTTACGATTTCAAAATACTCAGGCAGTATTTCGATACCTATCGAGTTGCGGCTCATGCGGCTTGCGACAAAATTGGTTGTTCCCGAACCCATAAAAGGGTCCAGGACAGTATCGTACTCTTTTGTAAACAAACCGATAAACCATTCGGGAAGACCTTCGGGGAAAGCGGCGCTGTGATTTTTATTGCTACATTCGGTAGATAAATGCACGACATTTGTAGGATAGACCATTTCTCTGCCTAACCAGTTGGAAACGTTTTTGCCGAATCCGCTTCCATTTTTGGCGTTGTCGCGCATTTTATCCGTATCGCTCAAGTTTTTGAGCCGGTTTTTCGCCCAATCGCCTATCGGCACTCTGACGGCGTCCTGATACATGTTGAACTTCTTGTTTTTATTGAATTGCAGCAGTCTTTCCCAAGCGTCGCGAAAACGATTCGACCATTTGCCGGGGAAGCAATTTTTTTTGTGCCATATAAATTCTTCCGTCCAAAACCATCCCTGCTTTCTCATTTCAAGAATTAATTCCATGACGTAAGTACTTCTTTCTCCGTCGACTACTTTTTCTTTTATGTTCAGGATAAAAGTTCCTGTCGGCTTCAGTACTCGCAAGAGTTCATTAGATATGGGAAGAAACCATTCCACGTACTCGTCAACGCTTATGCCGCCATACGTTGACTTTCGCTGGTCGGCGTAAGGCGGCGATGTGAAAATCAAATCTATCGAGTTGTCGGGTAAATATTGTAATTCTTCGCGGCAATCGCCTAAATATAAATCAGTTCTTAATTCCATATCAAAACTATTATCTTACAAAGTTAAGGTTTTCTTTTGGAAAAACGATATAAAGGGGAGCTTTTTTTATATTTCTTCCGCAACAGTGACCGAATCCGCAACAGTGACCGGACTTGGGGCGGTGGAGTTGGCGGTGGTATCTTCGCTGTTCATTTCGACCTCAAACTTTCCTCCGGAGCGGTATATTTCATAGACGCTCATGTCCTGATTCGAATGGAAGCCGTATCCTGTATTTATGTTTTCGCCCTTCGTTATCTTAATGAACGAATCGGAGTATATTGTCTCCTTGTTCTGGTCCCAGAAAAGCTGCGGCGTCTGGAAACGGTTGCCGTCGAGATTCGATACGTCTACATTGCCGTCAAGCTCCCATATCTTGCGTCGCTCGAAGTAATAGGCGGTATCTGCCTTGATGCTTGCCTCGACGTTGAACAGCGTGTCGAATTTTTCGAGATAGACGCCGTCGGGGAAGTACCAGTAAGGCTCGGCGGCTTTGCCGAACACCAGCCATGTGTCGGTGATGATCTTGTACCGCGTAACGCCCGAATCGGAAACAAGCGATTCGACATTTTTTTCCTTCAGAGTATATGATGTCTGAGGATCGAAAACTATATCCACGATTTCCTTTTTCTCTTTTATGCAGGACGACAGAAAAGGAAGAAGCATGACAACAGTCAATACAACGATTGCCACGCTTCTTAATGGATTTATTATAAGCCGACTCATCTGTTTGAGTTCGTTTTTATCTTATTTTTACGATTTCGCCAATCCATCCGGGTAAAGTAAAGTTTTCGCCCGCATTAAGTTTGGGGTGCATGAATACTTCTTCCTTTGAAGGGCAATATTCTCTGTATACCCTGATTAACCTTAATGCTTCATCGGCAACCGACGGATCGACCTGACGGGCTTTTTCAAGTTTGTCGACTACGGCGTAATAGATACATTTCGACAAAACAGGATCGCCGGGAAACAGATTTTTGCCGCCCTGTGCATAAGCCTTTGCAATTGTGATATACGCTTGTCCGTAATTAGGATTTTCGGCAAGGCATTTCTGGCTGTTTAGCTTGGCTTTGGCAAATTGATTCTGATTATAAGCTATTGTACTGATAGCATGATAGAGGATTACTTTCATTTCGGAATCTTCGGTCATGCCGATAGCTTCGATATAGTATTTCTCAGCCGCGGCAAAGTCTTTTTCATTGTACGCTTTTGAGCCGAGACCCATAGCCGATTCTGCCGTAGGCTCTATCTTGTATACATGCTCCGATGCTGCCAGATATGCTTCTATGTCTTTGCAACCTGTCCGGCGAAGCAGCGTCATCGTCTCTTTCAGAAATTCGAGATTACCTTTGTTTTCCTCAATTTTACTTGCATAGACGCTCTGTAATGTTTCGCAGTCGGCCACTCCGCTACCGGCAAAGTTTTGTTCTATCTCGGTCTTGCGCGCCAAAAGGCTTTCCGCATCCTTATCGTTATTGGCTGCCTTGGCGGCATTATACGCTTCGTCGAGCAAAGCCGAGCATTTGAGGAAGTCTTCGATATACTGTTCTCTGTATTTTTCCGTCTCTCCCTGCATGAGTTTGAACGAAGCGAACATATATAGCGAGATAGCCAGAGGCTCTGCCTTAGCCTTGTATTCGTCTATGATTTCGCCTGTCCACTTGTAAATAATGGACGGATCGGTTTTTTCGCCCTTGATCAGATTGTAGTTCTGAGCCTTGCGCGAGACAATCCAGTCTTTGCCGTAGCCTTTGAGGTCGCCGAAATATTTCGCGCGGTCGTCATAGAGTTTCATCAGTTCGTCGACGATGGCATCTCTTTTAGCATCGTCCTTTTCCTGCTGAATCAGCCAGTTGAGTATGTCCACGCCATACTGATAGATACCCCTGTGGGAAGCCGGACATTCTTCGTATACCTGTTTCCAGAAGGGATACGCATCCTTGTAATTATTGGATCTTGCGTAAGGTATGAACAGGCTAATATTAGTTACGCAACGGACACTGTCTTCGCCTGAACCAAACTGCGTTCCGTTATCCACGCCTTTTTGTGCGCTTGCACTCGCCGCTATCAATAAGCTCGCGGCATACAGAAAAAATTTACTTTTCATATCCATTTTTGTTTTAGTTGTTCTACTCTAACTTCATCTTGAAAAACCACCATTCATTAAACGTATAGCTCAATGTCATTCTAAAATAGTTCTCGTCAATCATTGTCTTGTAATCCGGTTTTACTTTCACGTATTCAAAAGACACGTTGATGTAGGAACGGTTGTCGCTGATAGGGATTCCTACTCCGAGCGTCGTGCCGTACTCCTTGTATCCGTTACCGTTGACATTGATATACGAATTGGTATAGCTCAATCCCAATCTGTATCTCATGCGGTTGAGGAATGGGCGTGAATACAGGTTTGGTATGTATTCGCCTCCGGCTGCAATTCTCAAACGGTCGTTAAACAGATCGTTTTTCCCGCCGAAAGATGCGTTGCTCCATTGCTGAAGCGAAATGTCCGCGGCAACAATCAGTTTGTTCTCTCTGACGTACGATGCGCCAAAGCCGTACCCTGTCGGGGAGTCGTATCTCGCGTTGGAGATAGTATCTATCTTGGTTTCGGTACTTGTCACCTGTTCGTATGCTTCGTTGTTCAGTCGCTTTTTCGGAGTATAGGTAAGACCGAATACGAGATTGTCCGTTTTGTTCAAGGGATGAACGTACTGCAATCCGAAATCAAGCGTCATGTCCTTTACTTTCAGCCGCTTGGCGCTCTGCACGTAATTCGAGTTTGTCGATGTATAGACGATAGCGGAGCTGTTGGTAATAGCGCCGAACAGATAATTTATATTTGCTCCCAGTGAAAGACGCTTCTTCCATAACTCAACAGACAGTCCGGCATACAACTGGTTTAATCCGCCGGAGCCTTCAAACGATTCGGTGTAGTATTGTCCTTCGGCGTTTTTTGCTTCTCCGAATCTGTAGCCCACATGCGAATAGGGCAGAAGTCCGGCGCTCATGACTAACTTCTTGTAGAGAGGGAATTGCATTGCAATATATTCTACGTTGCCGTTGAAGTCTTTCTGACTGTTTGTACCGTCGCTGAACCACGACATCTGTGCCGACGCTCCGAAGTCGAACAGGAAAGTCATCGAATCCATAGACGAATACGACGCGGGATTCAAAGGATTTATCTGCCTCGACGAGCGCAGTCCGATACCTGTTCCTCCCATTGACCTGCCTGCTCCGAAAGAGCGGTTGGCCAAATCTCCGTATCCGTATCGCGTGTAGGGCGAATTGACGCTGTTTTGAGCCGTCACGGAAACGATAAATAGTGACAATATTACCGGTATAATGACCGATCTAATTCTTTTTTGCATTATATTCCAATATTCTGTTTAAACCAATTAAAACCAAATTAGCGTCTGCAAAGATGTGACTTTTCAGCCGTCTTTCAAAATAAAATGAGTGTCCGCCCGTTAAAAAAACGAAAATGTCGCCATATTTTTTTTTCAGCATGTCAATATAGCCATCCATTTCAAAGATAATACCATTCACAACTCCCGCTAAAATAGCTGATTCTGTGCTTGTTCCTATCAGTGGAACATCATTTCTTTCAGTTACCAAAGGCAGCCGCTCCGTAAACCGGTTGAGTGCGCGAAACCGGGTTGTCAGTCCGGGCGAGATGTTACCTCCTACGTAAACGCCTGACGCTTCGACGATTTCATACGTTATAGCCGTTCCTGCGTCGATGACCAAAGCGTTTTGTCCGGGTTTGAGGAATGTCGCTCCAATCACTGCTGCAATGCGGTCTTTGCCGAGAGTATCTTTCGTCTCGTACTCAATTTTTACCGGTGTCGGCACATTTTCGTCGAGCCACAGAAAGTACGGCAACCGCTTTTGCAATGTGCCGACCAATGCGCCGTCACTGTAAATGACCGACGACATTATACCCATACCGGGATGATACTGTTCGAATACTTCATCTATCCATGATGCGTCGTTATTGTCTTTGCGAAGAAGCGAAACGATGCGCCGGTCGTCGTCGAACACTGCCACCTTCAGTCTTGTATTTCCTTGCTCTACGATTAGATTCAACCTTTCGTATCTTTAAATATTCGGCTACAAAGGTAAGCAATAATATTTATAATTCAAATATTTGAGGGTCTCATTTTTTTTTGGAGGGTCAAATCGAGTATTGATGCGGCTCTTTGAAAAATTCCGAGAAAATATGGGACTGCTTTCGTCGGTTTTATGATTTTTATTTGTAACTATGCACCTTCTAAAACACGAAAATTATATCTTTTATGAAGAAAATTGTTCTTTTATTTTTTGTAGCTGTCACTGTTAGTGCGGCTAATGCGCAGAATGTGCAGTTGCATTACGACTTGGGCAGATACCTTTATGACGACGATTTTAACGGTCGACCGCTTTTTACTTCGACGGTCGAAATGTTCAAACCCGACAAGTGGGGCAGTACGTTCTTTTTTATCGATATGGACTATAAATCGACAGGCGTAGCTTCCGCTTACTGGGAGTTCGAGAGGGAACTGAAGTTCTGGTCCGGCCCGCTGTCCGTCCATCTGGAATACGACGGCGGTTTGGCTTACGTTAGCAATTCGTATTTCTTGGGAGCAACGTATTCGTCGAACAGCGCCGACTTCAGTAAGGGTTTTACATTCAGTGCTTTATATAGATATATTCAAAAGCAGAGCTACGACAAGCCGCATAATTTTCAGTTTACAGGCACGTGGTACATGTATTTCGGGCAGAAAAGAACTTGTTCGTTCGCCGGTTTTTTCGATTTCTGGCACGAGAAGAATCCCAACGGCAACTACATATTCATTTCCGAGCCGCAGTTCTGGGTACATCTCAACAAATTAGCGGGCTTCGACGACGCTTTCAATCTCAGCATCGGCACGGAGGTAGAGTTGAGCTATAATTTTGCCGCCCGCGACGGTTTCTATGCGATTCCTACCGCAGCAATAAAATGGGATTTTTAGCGCATATATATTAATGTACGCGATATTTAATTGCGAAGGTTGCCGAAGACGTCGGCGTCCGGAGCAATCCGTAATAGTCCGTTATCTAAGTTGCAAATAGCAATAGATGGGA
>JAITPH010000242.1 GCA_031289515.1 Tannerella sp. | reverse complement strand
TGTTTTTACCGGTTCGTCGTTGCTCGAAATTCTCAATGCACGCGCCGACTTGAGCCGTCGAGCCGTCGTCTACGAAATGCAGGGACTGTCGTTTCGGGAATATTTGAATATCGTGCGACGGACGCCTATATCGCCGCCGACAATATCGAATATGGCTTTGACAATAAAATCCCTTTATGGATGTTTGGTTTTTTGTATTAAAATGTCTACCTTTGCGCGCTCAAAGATTCAAAATTATATGCAGAAAATTAGAAATATAGCGATTATAGCACATGTTGATCATGGTAAGACTACGTTGGTCGACAAGATGTTATTAGCCGGAAAGCTATTCCGCGAGGGGCAAGCAGAGCCGGATCAGTTTCTTGACAGTAACGATTTGGAACGTGAAAGAGGCATAACTATCCTTGCAAAGAACGTTTCCATCAATTATAAGGATTACAAGATAAATATCATAGATACTCCCGGTCATGCCGATTTCGGAGGCGAGGTCGAGCGCGTGCTTAACATGGCCGACGGATGCCTGTTGCTCGTCGATGCTTTTGAAGGACCTATGCCGCAGACACGTTTTGTGTTGCAGAAAGCCATTCAGATAGGACTGAAGCCCATCGTCGTGATTAACAAGGTAGACAAGCCCAACTGTCGTCCTTCGGAGGTACAGGAAATGGTTTTCGATCTTATGTTCAGCCTCGACGCAACGGAAGAGCAGCTCGATTTTCCGACGATATACGGTTCGGCAAAACAGGGCTGGATGTCGCGCGACTGGCAGAAACCCACCGATAATATTTTTATGCTGCTTGATGACATCATCGAACACATACCGGAGCCGATAACGCTTGAAGGACCGGCTCAGATGCTTATCACATCGCTCGATTACTCCAATTATTTAGGTCGTATCGCAGTAGGTCGCATACACAGGGGAGCGCTTCGCGAGGGGCAGGACGTAGCTCTTTGCAAACGCGACGGCACGATGACACGGTCGAAAATCAAGGAAATAGATGTATTCGAAGGCTTGGGGCGCAAGAAAGTCGATTCTGTTCCGTCCGGAGATATTTGCGCTCTGATAGGTATCGAATCGTTTGAAATAGGGGAGACCATAGCCGATATAAACACGCCTGAGCCGTTGCCCACGATAGCTATCGACGAGCCTACCATGTCGATGCTGATTACCATAAACAATTCGCCGTTCTTCGGAAAAGACGGTAAATATGTAACTTCGCGTCATATTTTCGAGCGTTTGGAGCGGGAACTTGACAAGAATCTCGCCTTGCGCGTCGAGCCTACCGGTTCCGCCGATTCGTGGAACGTCTTCGGTCGCGGCGTGCTGCATCTGTCGGTGCTTATCGAGACTATGAGGCGCGAAGGATACGAGTTGCAGGTAGGGCAGCCGCAGGTTATCATAAAAGAGCTTGACGGCGTAAAATGCGAGCCTGTCGAGAGCCTTTCCATCAATTTGCCCGACGAGTGCGCAAGCCGCATAATCGACGTGGTGACGAAGCGCAGAGGCGAGATGACGATAATGGAAAGCAAAAACGAACGGACGTTTCTGGAGTTCAACATACCTTCGCGCGGCATTATAGGATTGAACAATCTCGTTTTGACGCTCTCCGCCGGCGAGGCAATCATGGCGCACCGTTTCCTCGAATTTCAGCCGTGGAAAGGCGAAATCGAGCGTCGGCAGAACGGCTCTATTATTGCTATGGAGACGGGAACGGCTTTCGCTTACGCACTTAACAATCTGCAATCGCGCGGACGTTTCTTTATCGCTCCGGGCGAAGAAGTATATGCCGGACAGGTGGTCGGCGAGCATACGAAAGACAGCGATCTGGTAGTTAACGTCACAAAATCGAAGAAACTGACGAATATGCGCGCATCGGGGTCGGACGAGAAGACGTCGTTGGCGCCTCCGATTATATTCAGCCTTGAAGATGCGCTCGAATATATCAAGGTAGACGAATACGTAGAAATAACGCCGCATTTCATGCGTATGCGCAAAACAATTCTTGACGAAATGGAACGCAAACGTCAAGGTCGCTAAGAATTTTTTTCGAAAGAATAGCTGTATATAAAAAAATTCGATTACCTTTGCAGCGCATTTTGGTGTAACCGCTATGCCTTCGCATACGGTTAGTAAAAGGGAATCCGGTTGAATGCCGGAACTGTACCCGCAGCTGTAAGTTCTTTATAACCTCGGTAAAACCTCAAGCGCCACTGACGAAAAGTTGGGAAGGCAACCGGCGAAAGGGAGAACAAGTCAGAAAACCTGCCGAAATCATTAATTGCAACATTTCGGGTAAAAGTGTTGAAAAAGGTTTGTTTTATGCAGAAAAAATTGTTTGCAAAAATGAAAGTGTGCCTTGCAGGCGCATGTTTCGCTTGTTTTACCGTCGCAAAGGCTCAACAGCCGGAGGAGCGCGCGGATACGGTGAAATCGCGGCAACTTCCCGACGTGGAAGTGGTCGCCGCTCAGCGTGCATCTGCGACCAAACAAGGCTCTCCGTTACAAATTATCGACAATAAAAACATCAAGCGCTTGGGCATAAGCGAATTGCATGAAGCGGTGCGTCGCTTTTCGGGCGTTACGATTAAGGATTACGGCGGCATCGGCGGACTTAAAACCGTCTCTATTCGCAGTCTCGGAGCGCAACATACGGCGGTCGGCTACGACGGCGTTCCGATATCCGACGCTCAAAGCGGTCAGATAGATATTAGCCGTTTCACCCTTGATAACGTAGATATGATTTCGTTGTCGATGGGGCAGACCGACGATATTTTCCTTACAGCCCGCATATATTCGTCGGCAGGCGCTCTGAATATCAAAACATTGAAGCCTGTTTTCTCCGACGCAAAGAAATATAACTTGACGGCAAAGTTTAAGAGCGGCTCGTTTGGGATGTATAATCCTGTTTTGTCGTTAAGCCGCAAGCTCGGCGACCGGAGCAGCGCTGTCGTTCATGCCGATTATATGGGAGCTTCGGGCGAATATCCGTATACTTTGTCGAACGGCTCGGTGAAAACCAGCGAGAAGCGTCTGAACAGCGATATCCGGACGTTTCGCATAGAGGCTGACGTATATGCAGGTTTTAGTCGATGGGGCAGTTTGGATACTAAATTGTATCTCTTTGATTCGGAGCGCGGATTGCCCGGATCCGTGAATTTTTACAATAAAACGGCGACGGAGCGTTTATGGAACGATAACAGCTTTATCCAGACACAATACAATAACGAATTAAGCGACAGGTTTAAGGTCAGGGCAATCGCCAAATATACGTATTCATATTCGAAATACAGGGATGTAGACGATAAATATGCGGCAGGATTTCAGGAAGACCGTAATACGCAAACCGAATATTACGGTTCCATCGGGGTTTTGTATACTCCACTGACGCATTTATCGGCGTCGTTTACTACGGATTTTTCGCACTCGGCTTTGAGTAACAATTTCAATAATTCGCCGTTGCCGCGACGAAATAATCTGTTGTCGGTTTTGTCGGCGCAATACAGCGCTTCAGCGCTGACCGTCACCGGCAGTTTGCTCGGTACGTACATATCGGACGAGGTAGAAAACGGCGAGCGTCCGAAAGACCGTCGGCGGCTTTCTCCGGCAGCGTCTCTTTCATGGCGACCTTTCGCAAACAACGCTTTACGGCTGAGGGTGTCATACAAAGACGTCTTCCGCGTGCCGACGTTTACCGATCTCTATTACCTGCGCATCGGGAACACAAACCTGAAACCCGAAAAAGCCAAACAGTATAACGCCGGAATCACATGGAGCGGAAGCGCCGGTCGGAAAGTCAACTATGTAAGCGTCTCGTTAGATTGCTATTACAATACT
Organism: Tannerella sp.; assembly: GCA_031289515.1. GTDB lineage: Bacteria > Bacteroidota > Bacteroidia > Bacteroidales > Tannerellaceae > Tannerella. The sequence continues at coordinate 6,054 of JAITPH010000242.1, read as the reverse complement.
GTTGAAGACAAGATAGTCGCGTTGCCGACACTTTATATATGGAGAATGATGAATCTGGGCGAGGTCAGAATAAAAGGAGCAGACGTAAATGTAGCGGCGGAGGCAGCTCTTTCCGAAAAGACAAATATGATTATTTCGGGAAATTACACCTGTCAGAAGGCTATTGACGTGACCAATCCGGAAGCAAAGAACTATAAAGACCAGATACCGTACACGCCGCGTCATTCGGGAAACTGCTCGGTCGCTTTCGAGACGCCGTGGCTGAATTTCTCATACCTGCTGACGGCGGTCGGCGAGCGTTATGCCATGCCGCAGAACATCAAATCAAACAGGATAGAGGCTTATACCGAGCAGAATGTTTCGCTTAACAGGACATTCAATCTCGGCAAACTGTCCTTGCGCCTTCAGGGAGAGATTTTGAACATTGCGGATACTCAATACGACGTAATTCAGTATTATCCGATGCCCGGTCGCTCATGGCGGCTGAGTGTCGCTTTGAATTTGTAAATTATTATCAACCAATTAAATAACAAAAAATCATGAACAAAAAAGTTTTTATTTATTCGCTTTGTGCGACGATGGTTTTACCTTTTATTTCAAGTTGTAGCGACGAAGATGATCCGGTCGAAGACCCTGTTGTCGCTTCAGAATATGTTTACGTATTGAACAGCGGGAACATGGGCAGCAATGATGCGAGCCTTTCGATGTATAACCTGCAAGACGGCACGGTGACAAAAGGCGTTTTTGAGGCGCGAAACGGACGTCGATTGGGCGATACCGGTCAGGATATTATTGCCTACGGAAGCAAGATTTATATCTCGATGACCGGCGAATCGACGATAGAAGTAACGGATTTGGATGCCAAATCAATAGAGCAAATTCAAACCGACGGACAGCCGCGTTACCTTGCTTCATACAACGGTAAGGTCTATGTTACCCTGATGAACGGATATGTCGCCCGCCTGGACACCGCTTCTTTGACTGTCGAAACGAAGATTCGGGTCGGTCGCAATCCGGAACGGCTGACGGTGGCAAACAGGAAACTGTATGTCGCAAATTCCGGCGGTCAGGACTGGAGTACAGGCAACTACGACAATACCGTTTCGGTAATTGACATGACATCGTTTACGGAGACAAAAAAAATTGAAGTAGCGCTTAATCCGACCGAAGTAGAATCCGATGACGCCGGAAACGTATATGTAATTTCAAAAGGCAATTACAATAATGTATTGAATACATTACAAAAAATAGACGTATCCACCGACGGCGTAACAGTCTTGAACAATATCAACGGAACGATATTCACTTCTTCGGGCGATATTATTTATTCGGTACATTCGCAATGGGGAGCGCCTCAAATATACTATTATTCTCTTGAGACGTCAACCGGCAGAGTGTTGTCGGATAATTTTATCGGCTCGACGAATATATCCGATCCGTATCAAATCAATTATGACCGGAATTTCGAGCATTTGTTTATCACTGCGTCGGATTATCAAAATGAAGGCGACGTATATATCTTCGACAAGTCGTGCCTGTTTGTGAACAAGTTTGAAGCCGGATTGAATCCCATGAAAGCTGTTTGGGTACAAAAATATTCTGTTGATCAATGATGCGTTTTTGCTTCTGCTCATTGATGCTGCTGTGTCTTGCGTTCGGATGTAACGTAGGGCGCAGCGGCTCTTCGCGCGATGGCGGCGATACGTCCGTCGATACCGTCAGATACGCCGACGGCTACACAGTTACGCGATACGGTGAATACGTGAAAGTCGAGGCGCTCGATCCATGGAATAAGGGTAAGTTATTGCAGCGTTATATACTTGTTCCCCGCGACAAGCCGACGCCCGCAGGTTTGCCCGAAGGAACTGTCGTCCGTGTTCCGATAAGAAATGCAGTCGTATATACGTCGGTACATTGCGAAATGCTCGAATCCATCGGGGCTATGGACGCTATTGCCGGCGTATGCGAATCAAAATACATAATTAACGCCGAAATCAAGAAGCGAATAGGAGAGGGGAAGATTCAAGACTTGGGCGAATCGACGTCGCCAAATATCGAAAAGATGATTTCGCTCGGCACGGAAGTTATAATTGCCTCGCCGTTCGACCACGGTAGTTACGGAGCGGTCGAAAAGACAGGTATTCCGGTCATAGAGTGCGCCGATTATATGGAGACGGAGCCGCTTGGCAGCGCCGAATGGATAAAGTTTATCGGGCTGTTTACAGGGCAGTCGGGGAGCGCCGATTCGGTTTTCAACGAGACGGAGGCAAACTATAACAGGATAAAATCGCTCGTGGAAAACGTTGAATATCGCCCCAAACTGATGACCGGCATAAAATACGGCTCGGCGTGGTACGTGCCTTCGGGCGGCAGTTTTATGGCGCGGATATATGAAGATGCAGGCGCGAATTATCTGTTCGGCTATCTGGCGGGCAGGGGAGGCGCGCCGTTAAGTTTTGAAACCGTTTTGGACAAAGCCATACATGCCGACGTCTGGTTAATTCAGTATAACTGGGGAAATGACATGACTTACGAATCGTTGCGCGCGGATTATTCGCCTTACGGCAAGTTCGACGCCTTTCGCGACCGTCATATCTACGGCTGTAACTCGAATTATTCCCGATATCACGAAGAATATCCCTTGCATCCCGACTATCTGCTTGCGGAACTTATATCAATATTTCATCCCCGGTTATTGCCCGGTTACAAATTGCGCTATTTCAAGCCTTTGACCGATTAATCACTGTCGGCGTCGCGTTTGGGATTTTTCGGAAACCAGCCGCGTTGAACACGTTGTTTCTGTTGGAAGACTTCAAGGATAGACCAGAAACACGAAAAAGCCAGAACGCTCATTATGGTCGATACGAGTATTTCTTTTATCAGGATTGATAAAACTATGAATGAAATGCCCAGAATCAGAAAAACCCACCAGCATTTTGTGCCGCAGTAATATTCCGCCTTGATGACAATAGGATGAAAAACTCCGATAATAACAAATGTTGCAATCCCGATAGCAAGACCTGTGAGGTTGTTTTGAGAAAGAAATTCTATCATAATAATTTGATAATTAGCATTTTTAGAATGAAATATTTACTTTTGCGCCAAACTGAAGCGGTTTGCCTTTCTGAATAAACGGTTTGCCGAACGACTCGAAATAAAAAGCGGAATAATCGGTGTTTGTCAGGTTACGCGCCCAGATATTCAGCGAAACCGTTCTTTTACGGACGCCGACCTGCGCGTTCACCGTCGCATAGAAAGGCTGCGAAATACTGTTTGCTTCTGTCCAGTAAATCTTGCCTGCTCCGTTGCATTGGGCAGATGCCGTAAACTGGTCTATCCAACAGTCGTTCAGTATTTTGTTGTAATTCAGTCCGACGCTTAACGTATGTTGCGGAGTGTAAGGGATGAATTTTCCCTTGAAATCTTCCTTGTCGTTATTGTAATTGCGGAAAGTCGCCTGCGTGAAGCCATAGTTGAGGTCGGCGGTCAGTTCGTTCGTCAGCAAAGCGTTTAACGATAATTCCGCTCCGTAGCTGTCGGCTTCGCCTGCATTGCTCAGGAAGCGACCGTTGCCCCCTTTTACAAACTTCGTTATCTGCAATTCGTTGATATCCATGTAGAAAAAAGTGACAGCCGTATTAAGGCGGTCTTTTATCAATTCGCTTTTCATGCCCAATTCGTAGTTCCAGCTTGTTTCGGGCTGATACGAAATGACGTCTTTCACAGCTTTAGGCTCTTCGATTTCTACGTCGGGCATCATTTGTTTAAACGTATTCATCACGTCATATTGCATACGGCTTTGCATAATATCGGCCGACATCTGCACGTTGTATCCGCCCGCCTTGTATCCTTTTGCTACGGACAGATAGGTAAACGTGCGCGGCGTACACTCGTATTTGAGCGAAATCTTCGGCAGCGCCTGAAAGAAATTCTGCGATAGATGTTCGTCGATAACCGAAGCGGGATATCTGTCGCTAATGTCCATCGGAGGACGCGCTGGCGACACCTGCATACTCAGATTCATTTTCGCTTCCGATTTATACTTTAATTCCTGCTTCTCGTAGTCCAGACGAATGCCCGCCGTAATCGAAAGACCTTCGGTGAAAAGATTGTTATATGTAGACTGGTGATACATAGCCGTTCCGTATACAGGCGTCTCGAAATCGCCCGGTATATGCAGCGATTCGTTTGAGATTGTTATCGAAGGCATATTCGGATAGATGGCTTTGAGATTGTCAAAAACAGGTTGCAGAATAGTTTTAATGCCGTCTTCCTTGAAGTCGACCGGTCCCTTTGTCAATAATTTGTCGTAAAAACCGGAGACGCCGACCGACCACTGATAATTGTTGTCCGTTTTGCTTTTTAGCGAAATTTCTTCGGTGAAAGCGTGCTGTTTTTGTAATTGATTCAGAATAAACATTGAAGCATCGGAAAAATCCTGATCCATTCTCATATCGTCGTCGAGATATTGGTATCCTGTCGTTGAGGTAAGCATTACGTTTTCGTTGCGGTACGTCAGCGAAAGATTATTGCTTATCATTGTGCGCTTGTAGGACGATTCGTCATTGATATTGACCTGTTCCACCTTGTCGGTCGCTTCGTTGTAAAATCCGTAAGGGAAAGCCCCCTGATCGGTACGTTCGAATGACGTTGTATACGAGGCAGTCAGATTCGGGGTCGCCTGTAAGTAAAATTTCACGTTGCCGCCGAATGTCTCTTCACCGTCTATCTTCCTGTTATTGAATTTGTTGGTGAAGAAGCCGTCGTTGCGGTCGTAATAAGCGCCGACGGACAAACCGAAGTTTTCGCCCGGCTTGGCGTAAACCGACGCTTTGGCATTGAAATAGCCGTAGTTTCCATAATTGACCGACGCCTTAACGCCCTGATATACAAGAGGCGACAAGGTATGAATGTTGATTATGCCACCCAGCGAATTGCGTCCGTAAAGCGTTCCCTGTGGCCCGCGCAAGACTTCAATACGCTGAATATCGGTCAATTCAAAGTCAAAGGAGCTTTTATCCAGAAAAGGCGCGTTATCAACGTACAAGCCGATGGATTGTCCGCTGCTTCTCGCCCCTACGCCGCGTATATAAATTGCGGAAGTCAGTTTTGCGCCGTAATCGGGGATGTACAAGTTCGGCACAAACGAGCTTATGTCCTTGATCGACATTACGCCGCGTCCTGCTATCTGTTGCGGAGTGATAAGAGAAACCGACGCGGGCATGGTACGCATATTATTAGTCTCTTTCGACGATTCTACTACAATTTCGTCGATGTTATATATCTTGATTGTATCGTTGGGCGACGGTTTTTCGTCAGCCGAAACAGCCATGTTTATCGACAAGGCTGCTGATATCGTTAGTAAACAGGTTTTCTTCATATTTTAATCGTTTAGTATATTTGTTTTTATTAATTCTTTGAGTTCAAGCATGTTATGTACAACCGTAAATTCGGGATAGTCGGCTACAACGTTGTCCGGCGGACAAAAAAGTATACCTTTGTCGGCCGCTTTAAGCATCGAGATGTCATTGTATGAATCGCCGAAAGCAAGTACTTTATAATTAAGGCTTTTGAAGGCTTCTACCGTTTTGCGCTTAGGGTCAGCCTGTCGAAGTTTGTATTTTTCGACGTTTCCCTTTTCGTCCACTTCCAGCGAATGGCAGAGCAGCAAAGGATTTTCGAGTTGATTCATCAACGGTTGCGCAAATTCGATGAAAGTGTCGGAGACAATGACAAAGCGCGTCGTTTCGCGCAGCCACCGGACAAAGTCCATCGCTCCGTCAAGAGGTTTCATAGTCGCTATAACATCCTGAATATCTTTTAGTTTCAGATTGTATTCTTTCAGAATATTCAGGCGATACGTCATCAATTCATCATAGTCTTTTATATCGCGCGTAGTAAGTTTCAGTTTCTCAATTCCTGTCTTTTTCGCTATGTTAATCCAAATTTCCGGTACGAAGACCCCCTCTAAATCCGCACAGACTACCCACATGTCATCATATTTTATTACAGTGTATCTTTTAAAAGTGCGCAAAGGTAGTGCAATTCGGCTTG
>JAITPH010000226.1 GCA_031289515.1 Tannerella sp. | reverse complement strand
ATAATTGTAGATATTTTTACGGCTTGACCGAAACTTGCCGCTAACTATAAACGGCTTGCAAGTAATTCTTTCTTCCATATTTCAAATTCCTCATCTGCTTCCTCTATTGTATAGAACGGTACCTGCTCGATTTGATGGAAGTGTTCCCACCACTCTTCCTGCGTACCGTGAAACGGAACATTGGGATTCCATCCGTCGTCCGGCGAAGTTTTTGCGCTCGCGTTTCCGTAAGCCACAGCAGGCTCGCCGACTGTCATTGGCGCTTGATCTTCGGTATTATACTGTTTCTTTGACATAGCCGATTTGTTTTTATAGTATGCCGCAAAGATACAATCGAAAATTGAGAATCAAAATAAATATCATAATACCGACAAAAACGAGCAAATGCTTTGCCAATAAAGGACAGTCTGCCATCATTGCGAGGAACGAAGCAATCCGGCGCCCTGTATAACTTCCCGGATTGCTTCGTTCCTCGCAATGACGCAAGCGCAGACGGCAAGCGCAGCGTTTTCTCTTCGTCGTTCTTCCTGTTTACCAAGCTCGCTTAGCAACTTTTCGCAATGACGGATTTCTACGGTTACCGAGCAGTGTCGCCGAGCCGGTAACTGACGAACGACAGCCGCTTGCTGTCGGGCGACCATGAATTGACGTTGATTGTGCCCTGTCCGCCGAAGAGTTTTACCAATGTCTTTGGCTCGCCTCCGGCGGCCGGCATGAGGCGGAGTTCCACGTTTTTGTTTGCCAGATGCTGGTCGGGATTCAGGTCTCCCTTATGGTAGATGATGTAGGCTACCTGCTGTCCGTCGGGCGAGACGTGCGGAAACCATGCGTTGCTGTTTTCGTCGAATGTCATTTGCGTTTGCTCCGAGCCGTCGACGTTCATGCGCCATACCTGCATCAGTCCGCTACGCACGGAGTTAAACCAGATGTGCCGTCCGTCGGGAGAGTATTCGGGTCCGTCGTCCAGACCCTCGGACGTCGTCAGGCGGATTTCTTCGCCACCTTCGGAAGGGATGATGTAGACGTCGAAGTTGCCGTTCCGTTCGGCGCAATAGGTAAGAAATTTGCTGTCCGGACTCCATCCGTGCAGGTAACTTGGCGCCATCGGCGTAATCAGGCGCGGCGTACCGCCTTCGATGGGGAGAGTGTACACGCGCGACTTGCGGTCTTCCTTCGTGCCGTGGCTGATGGCTATCATCTTGCCGTCGAACGTCAGCACGTGGTCGTTGTTGCAGCCTTTGGCGAATCCGGTATTGATCATCTCCGGCTCGCCGGGCGAATCGGGCGAGATACGGTACAGCCGCCCGCCGCTGTTGTAGATAAGCCATTTGCCGTCGGGCGTCCAGTTTGCCGCTTCGATCTGGTAGGGAAACTCGCGTACCGTGGTGCGGGCGCCGGTCGTCACGTCCAGAATCTCAAGAATGCTGGTGAGTTCGCTCTGCAACGGCTTGTATTCGACGTTCGTGAAATAAGCCGTTTCGACCGCATTGTCCTCGTGCGAACAGACATACAGCCCGACGTAGCACGACATCGGGAGATTCAGTTCGATTTCGCCGGTGACGTTCTGCGGAGACTTGCCGGTTGCCGTTTTCATGACAATTTTGTTGCCCCTGCGTTCCAGATAGATGTAGTCGCCGTCTTTTGGGCCTACCACTTCTTTGGTCGCCTTGCCGGTTTCGGGACGATACTGAAGCGACGTCAGTCCGTCGCCGTGCACCGCCACGTCGGCATACCGCGATTCGCCGGTAAGCGATTCGCGAATCATCACGCCCACCTTGCGGTGCGGATTCACGCCTTTACCCTTAAATGATACTTTGGCGGAGATGGAGAAGTTGCCTGTCGCCTTGCGCCATAGGTAGAAGAACTCGTCGCTCTCCGCCCAGACGTTCTGTCCGGCTCCCGAAAGCGTGTATTTTCCGGACTTGGCGTCGTAGGCCACAGCGCCCTTCAACTTGGGGCTGCCCACATCGCCGGAGCCTTCAAATATTCCGGCGCCTCTATTGTCGGCGCTCACAAACATAAACACGAAAATAACGGCGCATACGGCCGCTTTGATAAACAATTTTGATTTCATAAGAATTATTTTTAATGTATATATAACAATTATTGTGCATGTTTCAATCCCAGCGACCCGATATAACCGTCCTGAACCGTGCAGTTACGGAACTTGCAGGCTTCGATAAAGTCGTCCATAGCTTTGCGAGCCGCCTGCTGGTCGGGTCTTGCTTCGCGAATATCCTTATAAAAGCTGCGGTTGGCTTCGGCGAAATCAATTATCGGACGCCAGTTTTCCGCCGTAACGATTCCGACAAACGACGAACTGTCTTTCTTTTTATAAGGCCAGAACGTATATCCGATATTGTTTTCTTCCATCGTCCGGCAGAAAGCAGCCTGCCATTCGTCGCTGTTATGACCGATTTCGCCCATATACATCGGCTTGCCCACGCTGTCGCGGAAAGCAATGAACGAACGGATAGCCGCCGCGGTAGGCTCTCCGCCGTAGCGATGGCAGGTATACATCATTTTATCGTCGAACGACGCATCCCGGAGAGGCTTGAAATTGCTGTTCCATTGCGCCCCGCCTATCAAGACGATATGATTCCGGTCGACTTCGCGGATAGCCTTGACAACACGTCGATAAAGCGGTTCCAGCAGGCCGTTCAGCGCCTCCACGTTTTCAAAATACGGCGCAATCGGCTCGTTTATCAGGTCATAACCGAGAATCACCGTCTCATCCCTGTAATAGGCAGCTATTTTCGTCCATATCTCACAAAACAGCAATTGGCTCGCTTCGCTTTCAAACAGCCACGGATAACCGTAACTGTCGTCGATATTGTCGCCTGTCTGTCCGCCCGGCGCGTCGTGCATATCCAGAATAATGTACAGATTATTATCGCGGCACCATTTCACGACGCTGTCTATCCGCGCGAAGCCGTCCTGACCGGCGGTAAGCCCCATATAGTCTTCGTCGGTAAACAACTTGTAATGAAACGGCACGCGAACGGTATTAGCGCCTGTGGATGCTATGAACGCCATATCTTCGCGCGTTATGTAGTTATCCTTGAAGCGTCGCCAGAAGTCGGCGGTAAAATCAGGCCCGACAAGCTCGCAGAACATCCGGTTTATCCTCTCCGGCGAATTGGTCTTGCCGAAACCGAACATGTAACCTTCGGGATTAAGCCAGTTGCCGAGATTTGTCCCGCGAATAAACAGTTTGCTGCCGTCGGGCTTGAGCAGGTCGACGCCCGAAATACGGATAAAACCGTCGGCATTTGTCTGTTGCCGTGCACACGAGCCGACAGAGACAAAAAGTAACAGTGCAAAAAAAGAGAAAATGTTTTTCATATACTTAACAATTTTAAATTAATACATTCGTTCGATTGCTTTCTGCATTCCGTCGATTTCGGAAACGCCCTTCATTCGTCCGTAAAGCGGGTAGCCGGGGTTTGCCTTGCGCTCGAAATCGCCAAGAATACGCAGTCCGTGGTCGGCGCGAAAAGGCATTCCGACGTCTTTGCGCCCTTCGCGTATCCGGCGTTGCTGCTCGTCGAGCAATGCCTTTACGACGGCAAACATATCGACGTTTCCCGCCAAATGTCCCGATTCGTAGAAACTCCGACCCTCAAGCGTTTTTGTATTGCGAAGATGGATGAAATGTATGCGCGGCGCAAGTTTCCTTGCCATTTCGGGGAGGTCGTTGTCGCTTCTTGCCGACAGCGAGCCGACGCAAAAAGTAATGCCATTCGACAGAGACGCATGCCGGTCGACAATCCAGAGGAAATCGTCGACAGCGCTTGCAATCCGGGGCAATCCGAGCAGCGAAAAAGGCGGGTCGTCGGCATGAATACACATATTTATGCCGTTTTCTTCGGCAGTCGGGATGACGTCGTTCAAAAATGCGGCGAGATTCTCCCGCAACTTATCCCTGTCGATATTTTTATACGTGCCGAGATAATTCAGGAATTGCCGCTTGTAGTCCGGCGCGTTCCCGTCGACCGTTCCGTTTATGAAGGCTTGCGTCACGACTATTATGTTGTGCGCAAGTTCTTCTTTCTGCGCGTCCGTCAGCTTTGAGTTTATATCTTTTGCCTGTCGGCGTATCGCCTCGTCGTAGTCGTTTTCGGCATCCGGACGATTCAATATATATATGTCGAAAGCGGCAAAAACAGGATAGTCGAACAGCATGGATTCGCAGCCGCGCTCGTCCCGATAGTGCAGATTCGTCCGCGCCCAGTCCAGCAC
>JAITPH010000182.1 GCA_031289515.1 Tannerella sp. | reverse complement strand
AGAGTTCGTGCAGCGTACTTATCAGCAGCGACTTTCCGAAACGGCGCGGGCGCGACAGGAAATATACCTTGCCGGTAGTAACTATCCGGTGGACATGTTCCGTCTTGTCGATATACAGGTAGTTACGACTGCGCATGTCCTCAAACGACTGTATTCCTATTGGTAAATTTTTCATAAGCCTTGATTTTTTTTCTGCAAAGGTAGTAAATAAATTCAATTTTCGCATGCCGACGACGCAGTTTAAACGGATTTCGACGGAATACCGTAACGGGGGACAATCGAGATTGACGGACGTCATTGCGAGGAAATTACTAAACAAGTTTAGCAAAAAGGAAAAATAACGAAGCGAAACGGCTGCGCTTGCCGTCATTGCGAGGAACGAAGCAATCCAGACTATACAAGGCGCTGGATAGCTTCGTTTCTCGCAATGACGGATACTGCCGCAATGACGGATTTTGATTCCCCTCCTGTGGAGGGGTGGCTCATCTCCGTTGGGACCTGCGACAATGAAAAGTTTCGGCTTCTCCATATAAGTCAAGGTATTTGCCGTTCGCGACGGAGTTGCATCCATGTGCGGTGAATATTCTCCGTTATCATTTTACGGATTTCTTCGTGTTCGCGACGCACGTCTTCTCCTACTTCTTTCATAATCTCGTTCAGTTGCTCGTCCGAAGGCTCCGTATCCCACATCAGACTGTATGTCATGTCCACTTTTGAATCCATAGTTTATTACTGACTGCAAAATTAGACGGAAAATTTCGAGGTTTCCAAGCGCGTGCAATGAAAAACGTTTTTTTACGGCGCAAGGATACTGCCGCCGCAATGCCGTTTATGTAGTATATTCAAAGTATATTTCCGTATTTGAATAAAAAGCATTATCTTTGCGGCGATTTTTACAGATAAATATGAGTAATCAGAGATTTGCCGAATACAATGCACTCGACCTGTCGGAAGTAAACAGGAAGATGCTGGAAAAATGGAATGAGGGAGATATTTTCCGCAAGAGTTTGAGTATACGTGAAGGCGCTCCTTCTTACGTTTTTTATGAAGGGCCGCCGTCGGCTAACGGTATGCCGGGTATTCACCACGTTATTGCACGTTCCATAAAAGATATTTTTTGCCGTTACAAGACGATGAAAGGTTTCCTCGTCGAGCGCAAGGCGGGATGGGACACGCACGGACTGCCTGTCGAACTTGGCGTCGAGAAGAAACTCGGAATAACAAAAGACGATATAGGAAAGAAGATTTCGGTAGCGGAATACAACAATGAATGTCGCAGCGACGTGATGAAATATACCAGGGAATGGGAAGACCTCACGCAACGCATGGGCTATTGGGTCGATATGGAGCATCCCTACGTCACCTGCGACAACAGATACGTGGAAACCCTCTGGTATCTGCTCGGACAGCTGTACAACAAGAAACTGTTATACAAGGGATATACCGTCCAGCCGTATTCGCCGGCAGCGGGAACAGGCTTGAGCACTCACGAACTGAATCAGCCCGGATGCTACCGCGACGTGAAGGACACGACCGTAACGGCGCTTTTCAAAATCCGCAATCCCAAACCCGAAATGACAGGCTGGGGCGAGCCGAATTTCATAGCCTGGACTACAACGCCGTGGACATTGCCCTCGAATACGGCATTGTGCGTCGGGCCTAACATACCGTATGCCGTCGTCCGGACATTCAATCCCTATAACGGAGCGCCGGTCACAACAGTTTTGGCAAAAGACCTGATACCCGCGCATTTCAATCAAAAAGCCGAAGGCATACCGCTCGAAGAATACAAACCGGGAGACAAGTCAATTCCCTACAAGGTAACAGGCGAATTTCAGGGCAAAGAACTTGCAGGCATGGAATACGAGCAGCTTATACCGTGGTTTAATCCCGGCGAGGGCGCGTTTCGCGTGATAACAGGCGATTTCGTGACTACGGAAGACGGCACCGGCATAGTTCACATAGCCCCGACTTTCGGCGCCGACGATGCGCGCGTGGCAAACAACTTCAACGTGCCGCCGATGCAGCTTGTCGACAAAAGCGGCAATCTGCGTCCTGCGGTAGATTTGAAGGGACGTTTTTATCGCCTCGAAGAATTGAGTGACGAATACGTGAAGACAAGGGTAAATACCGGACTTTATCAGCCGTATTCCGGTCGCTTTGTGAAAAACGAATACGCCCCCGAACCCGAAAGCAGCGACACGACGCTCGACATAGACCTCTGCGTGATGCTCAAGCAGCAGGGACGCGCTTTCAAAATCGAAAAGCATATACACAACTATCCCCATTGCTGGCGCACGGACAAGCCTATCCTTTATTATCCGCTTGACAGCTGGTTTATAAAAACCACCGCCTGCCGCGAACGCATGATGGAACTTAACGACACGATAAACTGGAAGCCGCAGAGTACCGGCGTCGGCCGATTCGGCAAATGGCTTGAGAATCTTCAGGACTGGAATCTCAGCCGCAGCCGTTACTGGGGTACGCCGCTGCCAATATGGCGCACCGGCGACGAAAAGGAAGAAAAATGTATCGGTTCGGTAGAAGAATTATATATGGAAATGGAAAAGTCCGTTTCGGCAGGCGTGATGAAAAACAATCCCTTTAAGGAAGCGGGATTCGTTCCGGGCTGTTACACCGAAGAAAACTATAACAGAATAGACCTGCACAGACCTTTTGTGGACGACATAATACTCGTCTCCGACAGCGGCAAGCCGATGAAACGCGAGGCAGACCTTATCGACGTATGGTTCGATTCAGGCGCAATGCCTTACGCGCAGATACATTATCCGTTTGAAAACAAGCGGGCTTTCGACCGGGGCGACGTCTTTCCGGCAGATTTCATAGCCGAAGGCGTCGACCAGACGCGCGGCTGGTTTTTTACCCTGCACGCGATAGGCAGCATGGCGTTCGACAGCGTCGCCTTCCGGAACGTAGTCTCCAACGGACTTGTCCTCGACAAGAACGGCAACAAGATGTCGAAACGGCTCGGCAATGCCGTCGATCCGTTTGACACGATCGGGAAATACGGCTCCGATCCGTTGCGCTGGTACATGATTACAAACGCTTCTCCTTGGGACAATCTGAAATTCGACGCGGACGGAATAGAAGAAGTGCGCCGCAAGTTTTTCGGCACATTATATAATACGTATTCGTTTTTCGCGCTGTATGCCAATGTCGACGGATTCAATTACGGCGAAGCGGAAACGCCGATCGAAGAACGGCCGGAAACAGACCGGTGGATACTGTCGCTGCTCAATTCGCTGATAAGGGACACGGACGAATATTACGCCACATACGAGCCGACGCGGGCCGGACGCGCAATTTCGGATTTTGTAAACGACCACCTGAGCAACTGGTACGTGCGCCTCAACCGTCGCCGTTTCTGGGGCGGAGGCATGACGCCGGACAAGATTTCGGCTTATCAGACGCTTTATACATGCCTTGAGACGGTGAGCAAACTGATGGCGCCGATTTCGCCGTTTTATTCGGACATGCTCTATACCGACCTCGTTTCGGTAACCGGGCGCGACGAAGCCGAATCCGTTCATCTTGCCGGCTTTCCGGTATGCGATGCGTCGGTCATCAACAAAACGCTCGAAGAACAGATGCAGCTTGCGCAGAACATATCGTCGATGGCGCTCGCCCTGCGCCGCAAAGTCAATATCAAGGTACGGCAACCGCTGCAAACAATCATGGCTCCGGCGCTGAACGAACAGCAAAGGGCAAACATAGAGGCCGTCAGGAAACTTGTCCTGAACGAAATCAATGTCAAGGAGCTGAAATTCGTCGACAATACTTCGGGAATCCTTGTAAAGAAGATAAAGCCGGACTTCAAGAAACTCGGACCCCGCTACGGCAGGATTATGAAACAGTTGGCCGCATCAATACAGGAAATGACGCAGGACGACATAATAGCATTCGAGCGAAACGGACGCTTCGCCTTCGACATCGAAGGGCAGGAAAGCGAGATAACGCCCGGCGACGTCGAAATAATATCGGAAGACATACCGGGATGGCTTGTAGCCAACGAGGGCAACATCACGATAGCGCTCGATGTCACCGTGACCGGCGACCTTCGCAGGGAGGGCTTGGCGCGCGAGCTTGTAAACCGCATTCAGAACATGCGCAAGAGCGCCGGTTTTGAAATAACGGACAAAATACGGATAGAGATGTCTTCGTCGAGGGAAATGGACGAGGCGGCAGGCGAATATGCGGATTACATCAGGAAGCAGGTGCTTGCCGAAAGTCTTGTTGTCCTGAACGACATGGGCGACGGCGAGGCGACGGAACTGGATTTCGACGATTTCGCCCTGACGGTGAGAATACAAAAAGTGTGATTAATTTAAAAATATGAATATTATGGCAGAAAAGACAAGATTTTCGGATGAAGAACTGGAAGAGTTTCGTCTTATAATTCTGGATAAACTTGAAATGGCAAAGCTCGATTACGAGCATTTGCGCGACGGTGTAACAAATTCGGAAGGGAACGACGTTTCGGATACCTCTCCCACATTCAAAGTCCTTGAAGAAGGAGCAACAACGTTGTCGAAGGAAGAATCGGGACGGCTTGCTCAACGGCAGATGAAATTTATTCAAAACCTCCATGCGGCGCTCGTCCGCATTGAAAACAAGACCTACGGTATATGTCGCGAAACCGGCAAACTCATACCGAAAGAGCGCCTTCGCTCCGTACCTCACGCAACATTAAGCATTGAAGCAAAAGAAAGTGGAGTTAAATAAGATACAAACCAGACAAATCGGGATGGCGATACTGACCGTCGTCCTGCTGTTAGTCGCCGACCAGTCCTCAAAGATTTGGATAAAGACTCATTTGCAGCTATACGAGAGCATCGAAATATTCCCTTGGTTTAAGCTGTATTTCACCGAAAATCCGGGGATGGCTTTCGGGATAGAGATTTTCGACACATATTTGCTTACGATATTCAGGCTTGTCGTTGTCGCCTTTTTCGGGGTATTCATTTTTCGACTTATAGGCAAAAACAGCTTCAAATCGGGATATATCGTCTGCTGGGCGCTCATACTTGCGGGCGCTATGGGAAATATTCTGGACTGCGCGTTCTACGGCGTACTGTTCGACAGCAGTTACGGACAGGTGTCCACGTTCATGCCCGAAGGCGGCGGATACTCGACGTACCTGAGCGGGAAAGTCGTCGACATGCTTTCCTTTCCCCTGATAAGAACCGAATGGCCATCGTGGATACCGGTCTGGGGCGGGCAGGAATTTGTGTTCTTCAGACCGATATTTAATATTGCCGATTCTTCGATATGCGTGAGCGTTTTCCTGTTGCTTATATTCTACAGACGCTCGCTGTCTGCAAGTTTTGCGAAGGAAAAGGATAGGGAAGACAATGTCGGATAAGTTGCGGTTATATGGCGTTTTGCTATTGGTCTGCATGGCGGCGTCCTGTAGCAGAGTTCCGGGTCACATCATTCCGGAAAGGAAAATGCGGTCTGTCATGTATGACATGCTTTTGGCCGAAGCCATGGTAGAAATCGTCAACAAGGATTACAGGACGGCTTACGAGCGGCAAACGGTCTACGACGCCGTTTTTGCAAAACACGAAATCACGCAGGCACAGTACGATTCGGCCCTGATCTGGTACGGGCAGAACATGGATTTGTACTACCGTATCAACACGCTTGTCCTGAAAGATATAGATGAAAACATAGACGCACTGGGCGATATAAAGCCCAATCCCCTGTCGGGAGACATTTCTGCAAAGGATTCGATAGATATTTGGGTGTACGAAAGAAGTTTCGCTTTCGAGCCGCAGAAACTGTTCAATACGCTTGCTTTTAATATTGAGCCAGAAAGGCCCTATTCTGCGGGCAGCTCCTACGTTTTGGGCTTTACCGTGTGGGGCGTCCGGCCGGATTTGAAGCACAAGCCGAAGATTAGCCTGAACGCCGTTCAGTCCGATACGACAGTATCCGTCAGCAGGGAAATCACGGGCGACGGTTACTATGAGCTGATCGTCCGGACGGTTGCCGCCAAAGAGGTGAAACGCCTTTACGGATACGTCACGCTCAACAATGCGGACATTGCGTATCACCGCATTTATATTGACGACATACATCTGCTGAAGTATAATCACGGTTCGAAGTCGCTGACCGCGCCGGATTTCAGGGACGCCATTCCCGCCGAAGAGCTTGATTTGGCGCTTGAGCCTTTGCGTTAGCCGGATTGCATCGTCATTCGGATTCCTTTATATTCTGTTTTTTATTCCGTCATTGCGGAGGGGTATCCGTCATTGCGAGAAAATTACTAAACAAGTTTAGTAATTTTCTCGCAATGACGGTTGCCTTCGTTTCCCGCAAAGCTTCGTTCCCCGCAAAGACGCAAGCGACGAAAAAACTCTTCGGGAAGGGCAAATAAGCACGTGTAAATCGGCAATAAACACGTGCTTATTCGCCGCAAAACGCATGTTTTATCAATGACAGCCTTCGCGTGCCGCGTAACCCGGTTTAAAAAATACTTTCGGATACCATAAACAGGGTATTGCAATTTGTTTTATTTTAGTCTATCTTTGCGACGTCAAACAATAATAAATTTAAAGATGAAAAGTCAGAAAATCATACTTCCCGCCGACGCGGGAGAGCAAACAAAAGCTGTTCATGCGGGCGAGTATCCCGACGGAATTACGGGCGCATCGTCTCCCAATCTGGTGATGTCGACAACGTATGTAGTCGATGCCGACACCGGTTTTTCGGTCGAAGGGATGGAAGAAAACGATGCCTGGATTTATACCCGGTGGGGTAATCCAACCGTGCATCAGCTGGAAGAAAAGCTGGCCATAATTGAAGGAGCGGAAACGGCAGTTGCCTTTTCAAGCGGTATGGGAGCTATCAGCGCCCTGCTTTTTCATCTGCTCCGGGCGGGCGACCATGCCGTTATAAGCGACGTGGCTTATGCCGCCCTGTCTGAAATCACAAACGAAATGATACCTCAACTGTCCATCGGGATAACTAAAGTCGATACTTCCGATTTGGAGGCATTGACGGGGGCTATCCGGCCGAACACGCGCCTGATATACATTGAAACGCCCTGCAATCCGTTATTGCGAATCACGGATATTGCCGCAGTTGCCGGAATTGCTCATGGCGTCGGCGCTAAATTGCTGGTGGATTCGACATTTGCAACGCCTGCGGCAACATTACCGCTGACGTTGGGCGCCGACATTGTGATTCATTCCCTGACGAAATATTTGTGCGGACACGGCGATGCGCTTGGAGGCGTTGCCTTGGGCAGCAAAGCCGATTTGATGCCTTTACGCAAAAAAACCGCCATCCGTCTGGGAGGGGCGTTAAGTCCTTTCAATGCGTGGTTGATCATGAGGGGATTGGCGACGTTCCCGATTCGGATGCGCGTACATCAGGAAAATGCCTTGCAGGTGGCGGCTTTTTTGGAGCAACATCCGAAAGTAAAGCGAGTTGTCTATCCCGGATTGCCCTCGCATCCTCAATATGAACTTGCTCGCCGACAAATGAAGAACTTTTCCGGCATCATCACTTTTCAAACCGAAAACGGCCGCGAAACGGCTCGCGAACTTGCGAAAAAACTGCAGGTTGTCCATTATGCCGTATCGTTGGGACATCATCGCTCGCTGGTTTTCTATCTTCACAGCGAGGATTTGTTGCAGACTTCGTTTAAATTTGCGACTGCAAAGCAGTTGGAGTCGTGGAATAATTTTGCGGGAGAGGGAATTTTCCGGCTGTCGGTCGGATTGGAGGATGCTGTTGATATTATTTCCGACTTAAAACAGGCTTTGGATGATTGACTCCGGGAAAATGAAGAAGAAATTACTTTCCGGCTCGTTTTGGCTGATTATGGCAATTCATTTGATTGTCTTTACAGCCATTGGCCTGTTCACCGTTAGAGGATGGAGGCTGCTTTTGACATTTCTTTCGGGATTGGCAATATTGCTCTTTGTCCTGCTTTTGTTGAGCATATACTCGAAAAGACATCCCGAAAAGCAGAAACTTGCATCATTTATGTCAGCGATATTAAGCAGAAAAAAATAATTCCGTTCAAAGTCGGTTTGCCTGTATAATCTTTTGCACTTGCTTTACGGACATATCCATAAAATCGGCTATTTCATCAATCGATTTTCCTTTTGCAACCTGCTTTTTGACAAGTTCATAATCACGCTCAAGTCTGCCTTTTATCTCGCCTTTCTTTTCGCCTTTCCGAAGGGCGGAATTTATTCCGCTGACATGATCGGACAGCGCCATCATTCGCATCTGAA